>DATAZS010000470.1:0-8124 GCA_036271915.1 Polyangia bacterium | reverse complement strand
ATATCCTCGATGCGAGAGGGCCCAAAACGGCTCGCCGCACGCCGCGGCGCGCGCCGTCGAAGGCCGATTGTAGCGGCTACTTGATGAGGTTCGTGACGTAATCGACGAGCTGCTGGTTTCCGACGGTGCGCGTAATCGTCGTCGGCAGCCGGCGGAGGTACCAGCGCACGGGCCAGTCGATCTTTTGCTGCGGCGTGAACGTCGCCTGCTCGTAATGATCCTCGATCTCTTCGTAGCTGCGATCGGGGCGGTAGTAGACCTCGACACCGGCGTGCCCGGCGCCGGCCGTGCCGTCGGGGATGTGCGCGAAGGTCTTCACGAGCAGGATGTCGCCCTTGCCAGTCGTGTCGGTGACGACGTGCGCGATCCAGCCGCCCGAGGCGTCGGTGGAGTACTTGCCGTACAGCAGTTGAGTGCCGGGCACGTACTTCGAGTGATCGAGCCAGACGGTGCCGTTCGTGATCGTCACGCAGGGGTTCACGACGGCGGGGTTCGCGATCGTGGGTGCCTTCGCCGCGGCGTCGGGCGCGGGGAAGAACGTGAGCCCGTCCGGGAAGACGCGCGTCACTTCCCAGTGCCCGAGCGTCATCGAGCCCGTGCCCTTGTTCGTGATCGAGTAGACGATGTCGATCGCGCCGGCCGCGAGGTTGGCCGTGAATTGCTTCGTCAGGTCGAACGTCATGTTGGCGAACGTCACGTTCGGACCCGAGCCCGAGAACGAGTTGTTCGCGGCGACCGTCATCGGGTACGGCAGCGTGTCGAAGCCGGGCACGATCATCATGCCGGTGCTGCCGGCCGTCGCGACGGCGGCGGTCATCCACTCTCCCTCGGGCGCCGTCCAGAGCGTCGAGCCCCAGTAGCTCGGGTTCACCGTCGCGTTCGTGAGGATGTTGGTGCCGTCGAGGCTGTACTCGACGATGCGTCCGCCCGGCGCTGGATCGACGACGAACTTCGTGTCGCCGAACTCGAGCGCGTAGACGCTGCCGCCGTCGGCGCCGCTGCGTTCGACGGGAAGCGTGAGCGCGCTCGCATCGGAGGTCCCGCCGTCGGCGCCCGCGCTGCCGCTCGTGCCCGCCGTCGCGCTCGCGCCGGCGCTGCCGCTCGCGCCGGCCGTCGCGCTCGCGCCCGCGGAGCCATTCGCGCCCGCGGCGCCGCCCGCGCCCGCGGAGCCGCTCGCGCCCGCCGTGCTCGCACCGGCGCTGCCGTTCGCACCGGCCGCGCTCGCGCCGGCAGAGCCGCCGGCGCCCGCCGTTCCTGTGCTACCGGAGCCACCGCCGCCGCAAGCGGCGAACGCCGCTGAGCCGAGGATCGCAATGACCGACGCCGCGTGGCGTCCTCCCATGAGACGAGCCCGCATGCAGGTTCGATAGCACGAACCCGCGCCGGACGGGTAGCGCGCGCCCGTCGAGCCACGCACCGCGAGATCGCTACGACAGGATCTCGGGGATGACGTCCGTGCCGTTGCCGAAGGCGTTCGCGGGCACGTCCGTGAAAGGCCCCGGCACGATGGGAGCTCCGCTGCCGAACGTCCTGACTGGCAGCCCGAACACGCCGCGCAAGAACGTGAGGTGCAGGTTTGCGAGGCGCTCGGTTTTGCGCGCCGTCTGCGCGAAGTCGATGCACTGCCCGGTCTTGAGCGCGCCTCCGCCGCCGCCGACCGTGAGGATCGGTAAATCGAGGCCGTCTTCGTTGGCCCCGTGCATCTCGCTGCCGAAGAAGATCGTCGCGGCGTCGAGCAGCGTGCCCGCGCCCGCAGGGATCGCCTGCAGCCCCTGGGCGAGCCGCAGCAGCTTCTGTACGAACCAGAAGTCGACGGTCGCCCACCCGTCGTTGGCGTTGCCCGCGTGCGCGAGCCCGTCGAGCCCGCCGACGGCGCCCACGCCTTGCGTCGAGCCTGTAGGCGTGAAGCGGCGGGTCTGCAAGAAGTCGTAGACGAAGTCGCTGCGCGTGTCGTCGAGCATGACGCTGACGATGCGCGTGACGTCGCACGCGATCGCCATGACGACGAGATCGATCATGATGTTGGCGTGCGTGTCGCGCGTGTAGCCCGGCGGATAGGGCCGGTTGTCGCTGATCGACTGCGTCGGCCGCGTGCCCAACATGCACGCCGGGTGCGCATCGATCGTCGTCTCGACGGCGCGCACCGACGTCAGGAACTGGTCCATGATCGCGCGGTCACTGTGGCCGAGGCGGCCACGCACGGTGCTCGCGTGGCTCGTGACGTAGTCGAGGATGCTCTTGTTCTTGGCGCGCCGTTCGGCAGCGAGTGGGGAGCCGCCGGGCGCGGCGCCCCCCGTCACGATCTGGTCGAACACACTCGGGGGATCGATGATCTTGGACGTCGGCTGCGTCGACGACTTCCACGAGATGCTGCGCGAATACGGTCCCGGCAGGCCGTCCGTGTAGGAGTCGAGCGTCGAGAGGCCGACCTGGAGCGAGTCGAGGCGCGTGTTGCCCGTCGTGGCCTGCGCGAGCACCTGATCGACCGACGCGCCCAACGTCGTGGGCTGCGACCAGTCGAGCTGCGGCTTCGTGCAGGTGAGGAACACCGCCGCGAGGTGGGCGTCCGCGGGTTCGACGTGCCCACCGTAGGGACCGTAGCTGCCAATGTTTTGCAGCACGTTGACCTGATCTTTGATCGGGGCGAGCGGCTGGAGGATCGGCGAGAGTGACCACGCGTCGCCCACGCCGGTCGTCGTCGGTTTCCAGTACTCGGCGACGCCCTGCGGAAAGTACATCGCGACGAACGAGCGCGGTGTCGCCGGCGTTTGTCCGCGCGCGGGCCGCGGCGCGAGCGACTCGAGCCATGGCAGCGCGAGCGCGACGCCCGCGCCGCGCAGCACGGTGCGCCGGCTGAGGCGTTTCTGGCTCATGGCTGCACCTCCGCGTGCCGATACCTGAAGATGTCGTCGGTGACGATCGCGGCGAGCAGTCCGCGCATCGTGAGGCCCGCTTGGTTCCACGCGGCCTCGATCTCCGCGACGCGGCTCGCGTCGGCGTCGGTGAGCGTGCGCCCGAGCGCGTACGTCAGCAGCTGCCGGGCGGCGCAGGTGGTGAGCTGCGGGCTCTTGCTCACGAGCGCGACTAACCCCAGCAGGCCTTGGAAGGGCGTGCCATCAGGGAGCGCGCCGGTCGGGTCGACGAGGTCAACGGTGCCAGCGTAAGCCGTTCGGAACAGGCCGAGCTGATCGAAGCTCTCGAGGCCGAGACCGAGCGGCTCGAACAGTTTGTGGCACGCGGCGCACGTCGGCGTGTTGGCGCGTGTGTCGTCGTACTGCTGTCGCGGCGTACCCGTCGCCGGAGGTAGCGGGACGTCATTGGGCGGCGGCGGTACGAGCTCGCACAGCAGCTGATCGTCGATCCACCGTCCTCGCGTCATCGGCGACGACGCGGTCAAATCGGACGTCAGCGTGAGCCACGCCGCGAGGCCCAGGTAGCCCGCGCGCGCGTCGGTCGTGTTCGTCAGGCGCGCGAAACCACCCGCCTGCGCGGGCGCTGAGAAGCCATAGAGTGACGAGAGGAACGAGTCGACGAAGTTGACGTCGTTCGTGAGCAGCTCGTCGATCGTGTGATCCGATTGCACGAAGTCCGTCGCGAACAGGCGCGCCTCCTCGAACATCGAGGCTTGCTCGGCGGGGATCCATCCGGGCGTGCGGTCGAGCATCGCGCCGTCGAGCGTGCGGAAGCCGAGCCACTGGCCCAGGAAGTTGCGCACGAAGCCGTCGGAGCGCGCGTCCGCCAGCATGCGCGTGACCTGCGCCGTGAGCACGTCGGGCTTCTGCAGATCGTCGGTCGCCGCGAGCGCGAACAGCGCGTCGTCCGGCGTCGTGCTCCACAGGAGATAGGACAGCCGCGTCGCGAGCTCGTACGACGTCAGCGCGTGAAGGGCGACGCTGGGCGCGGGCGGATCGAATTCGAGCCGATACAAGAACGAGTCCGAGACGAGCATCGTCGTCACGCCCTCGGCGATCGCGCTCGGGAAGTCGTCGCCGGTCGCGAGATCGGCGCGCACGACGGCTGTCAGATCGGTGACCTCGTCATCGGTGAGCGGCCGTCGCCACGCGCGCAGGCCGAACGCGCGCATGATCTGCGCGGTGCAGGCGTCGTCCGCCGGTGTCGCGGGCGCACACGTCACGACGCGGGCGCGCAGCGTCGTGTCCACGAACGCCTCCTTCACGTACGTGACGGCATTCGTGAAGTACGCCGCATAGCGCTGGGCCGAGACGACGACATTGACGACGTCGTCGAACGTATCGTCGGCGCCCGTCACGTCCGGAGCGACGCTGAACGAGCTCACGATCTGGTGATCGAGGCCGCCCAGTCCAAGCAGATCCTGCAACGTGCGCGCGTACTCGGCGTCCGTGAGTCGTCGCATGCCGACGAACCCGAGTTCGCTCGTCGCCGCGGCCACGCCGTCGCCGCGCACGTCCGGCGCCGGGGCGTCGCGCCCGCCGTCCATGGCGCCGCTACCCGCCGCACCCGCCGCACCGCTGGCGTCGGCGCCGTCCTGCGGTGCGAGCCCGCCACCGGAATGACACGCTCCGTCCATGAGCGAGGCGCCCAGCGCGAGGGTCAGCGCGCCGACCGCCAGATTCGTCCTGGGCACTTTGCGAGTCGATCGAGCCGCCGCGGAATGACGACCAAAATGCGCGAAGCCACGACGCCCGCGCCCTCCGATGATAACTTCGGCGGTCTCGCATGATGAGCGTTCGCACGGCGCTGAAGCTCGGGCGCGTCTCGAACCTTCCGACGATTTGGACCAACGTCCTCGCCGGCATGGTGCTGAGCGGCGTCGAGCCTTCGCCCGTCGTGGTGGTGTCCGTGGGCGCTGCGGCGTCGCTCATGTACGTCGCCGGCATGTTCCTCAACGACGCGTTCGATCACCGTTGGGACGCCGAGCATCGCGCCGAGCGCCCGATCCCCTTGGGCGAGATCGACGTGCGCACGGTCTTCGCCGCGGGCTTCGGCATGATGGCGGCGGCGCTCGTCGTCCTCCTCGTCGGGCCGGGCGGGCCGCGCGCCTTCGTGCCCGGCGTCGTGCTCGCGGCGCTCATCCTCCTCTATGACGTCAGCCACAAGAAGAACCCCGTCGCGCCCCTCATCATGGGGCTGTGTCGCGTCGCCGTGTATTTCGTGGCCGCGCGCGCGGCCGCCTCGACGCTCGCGCCGCCGTTCTACGTAGGCGCCGCGCTCCTGCTCTCGTACCTCACGATGATCACGATCATCGCGCGAGGCGAGACGAAGGATCCGAAGACGCCGCGCCTCGTGGCCCGGCTCATCGCGGGCATCTGCATCGTCGACGGGATGCAGATCCTCGCGCTCGGATCGTTCTGGCTCGCGGGCCTCTGCGCCGTCGCGTTCGTGCTGACGCTGCGGCTCCAGCGCCGCATCGCCGGCACCTGAGCCGGCGTCCGATCAAACGGGTGCGCCCAAGATCAGCGCCGTGTCGGCGGGCACGGGGCCGCCCGCGGCGCGCCGCTCGCTCGCGTAGGCGGCGACCATGCGGCGCAGCTCCGGCGTCACGCGGCGCGCGAGATCGTGCACGCGGTCGAGGCGTACCTCGCAGAACAGACACTTGAGGACCATCTGGTTGAAGGCCTCGTCGGGGAAGTGGCGCGCGGGGAACGGGTTCTCGCACGCGATCGCCTCGATGACGGAGACGGCGTTGTTGCCCACGGCCTCGATGCCGACGGCGACGAAGCGCTCGGGAGCGGGCAGGTGCGGCAGCGCACGTAGCACGGCCTGCCGCTCGCGCAGATCGCCCGTCGCGAACAGCTCGTTGACGAGCGCGGCGTGCGCCTCGGGCAAACGCGCCGCGAGCGCGCCCTGCAGCAGCAGCGTGCGCCCGTACTCGTCGGCGCCCCAGCCCGCGGGGAAGAATGCGAGCTTCTTGTCGTCGAGCTCGCGCTGCTCGAGATCGGTCGGCGCCGCGATGATCACCTGACCCAGGCGCCGGCCCGCGCCGCTCCACATGATGAGGAATGCGTCCGTCGCCTCGCCCTTGGCGCGCACCTTGTGCACGGCCTGACGGAACCAGCTCGCGGCGTCTTCGGACAGCCGCGACGTGAGGATTGACTCGAGCGACGGCACGTTCTGGCTAACGGCTCCTGGCGAAATGCCCTGCCGTCAGCTTTACCCCGCGAAGGGCGTCTCTGCCACGCCTTTGACTCCGGGGCGCAGCGCCAAGAGGCTGCCCGCGAGCGGCTCCTCGGCGAGCTGCGCCGCGCTGAGCGTCTCGCGCATCGTCGTCACATAGAGGACGTCGAGGTTCGGACCGCCGAACATGACGCTCGTGCCGCGCGACACGGGCAGCTCGATGACGCGCTCGAGCTTGCCGTCGGGCGCGTAGCGCGCGAGCCGCCCGAACATGGGCTGCGCGCTCCACACGTAGCCCTCGGCGTCGACCGTCATGCCGTCGGGGAACGCGCTCTCGTGCGGGTCGAGCTTCAGGAAGATGCGCCGGTTCGAGACGTTGCCCGTCGCCGCGTCGAAGTCGTACGCCCAGATGCGATAGGCGAAGCTCTCCGTGAAGTACATCGTCTTGCTGTCTGGGCTCCAGCCGAGGCCGTTCGAGCAGCAGATGCCTTCTACGACACGCACCGGTTTGAGGTCGGCGCCAAAGCGGTACAGGTTACCGACGGGCTGGTCCCACTCGACGTCGCCCATCGTGCCGCCCCACATGCGGCCCTGGCGATCACACTTGCCGTCGTTGAACCGGTTGCCCGGCCGGTCGGGCTCGGGCTCGGCCAGCTTGTCGAGCTTCCCTGTGTTCAGATCGAAGAACGCGAAGCTCGACCGCAGCGTCAAAATGAGCCCGCCGCTTTTGCGCGGCGAGATCGACGTCACGAGCTCTGGCAGATCGAACACCTTGTTCGAGCCGTCGGCCGGGTTGAAGACGTTGAGCTGCTTGCCGACGATGTCGGCCCAGTACAGGCGCTGCTCGGCCACGGACCACACGGGCCCCTCGCCGATCTTCGCCTTCGCCGACAGCACGCACGTCACGTCGGCGCGCGTGGGCTTCACTCCATGATCGAGGCTCGTGCGGTTCATGACCGCTGTTTTAGCTCAGATCTTCTCGGGCTTGAACCCGCCCTTGGATCGATCGCGGAGCCAGATCGCGCCGAAGACCACGAGCAAGATCGCGGGCAGCACGGCGACGAAGCGGAACGACGCCGCCGAAGCGACGGCGTCGACGGCGTCCTTGGCCGAACCAGTGAGCGCGTCGTACGCGGCCTCGCCGCCCGCGGCCTTGATCTTGGCCGTGTCGAAGATCTGCCCCATCTTCGGCAGCACGAACTTGATGGCGAGCGCGCCCGCCGACCCGATGATGCCCATGCCGAACGCGCCGCTCTTGGGGTAGCGCTCGGAGATCGAGGCCAGCATCGTCGGCCACATGTAGCAGACGCCCGTGCCCCAGATCGTCGCGGCGAGGAAGCCCGTGACGGGCGAGTTCGCCGCGCTGAGCGCGAGCAGCCCCACCGACGCCAGCAAGCACGAGCACCAGAGCAGTCCGACGGAAGAGAGCCGACGAACCATGGGGCCCGCGAAGTGCCGCATGATGAACATGAGGCCGGCCACGTAGATCAGCAGGATCGTGCCGCGCATGCCCACGGTGCGCGTGAGCGCCATGTCGACCCACTGCCCGGGCGCGAGCTCGGACGACGAGGTCAGGAACATCGCGAAGAAGAACAGGATGAAGCCTGGATGAAAGGCCTGCTTGTACATCTCGCCCGACGAAACGCCGGCGGCGACGCGCTCCGTCTTCGGGAACTTCGTGCCCGCGGCGAGCGCGATGATGGCGACGGCCGGCACGAGCAACAGGCCGAACTCGACGCGCCACCCGATCTTGAGCGCCGAGGCGCCGAGCGCGAGCAAGCCGCCGATGATGATGCCCGCGGGCCACCACGCGTGCAGGATGTTGAGCCGGTGCGTCTTCTCGGTCGGATAGATCGACGTCGTGAGCGGGTTGATGACGGTCTCCGAGCACCCCCAGCCCAGGCCGTTCAGGAACATGCCGATGGCGACGACGTTGCCCGCGCCCGCGCCGGGCGCGATGCGGTCGGCCGTGATCGTGAGGACCGGCCCCGCGATGAAGCTGATCCCGCACAGCAGGAGCAGGTTGCG
>DATAZS010000469.1:0-3246 GCA_036271915.1 Polyangia bacterium | reverse complement strand
GTGAGCCGGCCGCGTTCGACACGGTTGCCGTCGCCGCGGTCGCCGACGTCCACGTCGCGGTCGCCGTCAGATCCTGCGTCGTGGTGTCGCTGTAGGTGCCGGTGACCGTGAACTGTTGCTTCGTCCCCTTGGCGATCGACGGGAGGGCCGGAGTTACCGCGATCGAGACCAACGTCGCGGTCGTCACCGTGAGCGTCGCCGTACCAACGACAGTTCCACGCGTGGCCGTGATGGCTGAGGTCCCCACCGCGACACCCGTGGCCAGACCGGAGGTCGTAATGGTCGCGGTCGCCGGCGTGGCCGAGGCCCACGTCGCCGTCGCGGAGAGGTCCTGCGTCGTCATGACATTGGTCGTCGGCTCTTTGAAGGTACCGATCGCGACGAACTGCTGTTTGGTTCCCTTCGCGATCGATGGCGTCGCTGGCGTGACGGCAATCGAGACCAGGGCCGCCGTCGTCACCGTGAGCGTCGTCGAGCCGACGACCGTGCCGCTCGTCGCGGAGACGACCGACGTTCCGGCGCCGACGCCCGTGGCAAGGCCCCCTGCCGAGATCGTCGCGGCCGTGAGCGTCGCCGATGCCCACGTCACAGAAGCAGAGACGTCCTTCGTCGACGTGTCGCTGTACGTGCCGGTCGCGACAAACTGCTGCGTCGTTCCGCTCGCGATCGTCGGCGTCGCTGGCGTGACGGCGATCGATACCAGCGTCGCCGGCGCGGTCACGGTGAGCGCGACGGACCCGCTCACGCCGCCACTCATGGCGGTGATCACTGTCGTCCCCGGAGCGACCCCCGTCGCGAGACCAGCGGCTGAGATCGTCGCCGTCGCCGTCGTGACCGAGGTCCAGCTCGCGGTCGTCGTGATGGTCTGGGTCGTTCCGTCAGAGTAGGTGCCCACGGCGACGAAGGCCTGCGTGCCGCCCACCATGATCGACGGCGCCGCGGGCGTCACGGCGATCGACGTCAACGTCGCGGCGGCCGGAGCTCCGCCGCCGCCAGCCGATCCGGCCGCGCCGCCGTCCATTCCGCCATCCATTCCTGCGACATTTCCCGCTGCCCCGTCCGTCCCGGCCGCCCCCGCCGTCCCGCCACCCGCGCCGGCTTGCGCCCCGGAATCCGTTCTATCGCCAGCGCTGCTGCCGCTGCTGCAACCCACGGCCACCATCAGCGGAGCGACCAGCGTGAGCGCGACCAGCGCGCGCGACAGGGTTCCAGGAATAACCGTTATTTTCATCTGGGGCCTTTCTCTTCCGTCAAACGACCAGCCGCTTGGATCAAAACGGGCACAACGTAAGACCTTTGAATTGTCGCGCTCGAAATAGCGACATTTTTTTGGCTTACAAGCTGCGCGGGTCCCGAACGCGGGCCCAGAAACGCGAGCGTGGGCCTCTCGGCGCGGCCTTTACATCTGCGCGCGTGAGCCTACGTTCGCTGCATGGCTTCGCTGAATTTGGCTTCGCTGAATTTGGCTTCGCGGGAGGTTCGCATGCGTCACATCGGTCGGTCCTTCGTCATTCTCTCAACCTGCGCGCTGGCTTCGGCGCTCTCCCTCGGTTGCTCGTCGAGCCCGAACAACCACGACGGCGGCACCGCAGGCGGCGGCCACGGCGGAGGCGCCGCTGGAGCAGATGCCGGCGCTGGCGGACAGTCGGGGCACGACGGCGCGGCGGGCGACGGCGCGTCGGCCGACGGAGCGTCGGACGGAGCGTCGGACGGAGCGTCGGACGCGACGCCCGATGTGGCGACCGACGCGTTCCCTTCCGATCTGATTTCTCCCGACGTCGTCTCGACCGACAGCGCAGACTCGCTGTCGCTCACGAGCACCGCGCTGACCGGCGGCGGCGCGTTCCCCGCCGCCAACACGTGCGCCGGCGCGAACGTCTCGCCGACGTTGACCTGGACGACCGGCCCCGCGGGCACGATGAGCTACGCGATCGTGCTCACTGATCTCACGATCGACGCTGTCCACTGGGTCATCTGGGACATCCCCGCTGGCACGACGTCGCTCGCGTCTGGTCTGCCGGGCGATTCGACGTTGACGACCCCCGCGGGCGCCAAACAGGTTCACAAGCTCGAGTTCTTCGGCGCGGGCGGCGCATACAAGGGCCCCTGCCCCAGCGGCAAGGAACACGTCTATCAGTTCGAGGTCGACGCCATCGGTACGGCGACGCTTGCGGGTGTGACGACCTCGTCGTCGACATCGGACCTCAAGGCCGCCGTGCAGGCGGCTTCTCTCGCCCATGGCGATCTCGACGGCACCTCCGATGCGACGGCTGCCGCGTCGGACGCAGGCGGGCAATAGTCAACGACGAGCGCCCAGACAACTCGCACGGAGATCTCACTGATGCCGCTCCTGACCTTCGAGCAGCCCACGAAGAACGACACGCTGTCGGCGCGGAGGACGTGGCACCACGTTCCCGGCAGAGGGGACGTCGTGGATCTCGGTGACCCGAGCGAAGCCCCTTCAGACGGCGCCCAGCAGATCCTCGGCGAGGTCGATCGCATCTTTTGGGCGAGCGACGGCAGCGTACGCGTGATCTTGAAGGCCCGCGACGGCTGACACGCGACGCGGCGTGTTCGCCATCATCGCGGCGCTACGCGGTCGCGTGTCAGGAGGTCTCTGCAATTTCATCGCACCCCGCTTTGGAGGGATATCGAAGGCACCCCCGCGCGTACAGTTCGACGCATGCCGGTGGCGATGGTCGTGGCGGTGAGTGACGAGGCCTGGAAGAGCGCGGCAGCGGCCTTGAAAGCGCGAGGCTTCCGCGTCGTTCGAGCGCGCTCTCCCGAGGCAGCTCGAATCCTGCTGGGCGCCTTCCTCTTCGACGTGAAGGTGGACGAGGGCGATCTCCGCGATGGAGAGGCCATCCACCTTCGACCCGTTACAGGTTCCGGCGGCTGACCACTCCCACTCCACGATTCATCGCCTCGCGAGGGCGTCAACACGAACAATGATCGGCCCGCGCGAACAACCTCCCACGATCCACGTTCACGGCGCCGAGGACCCAAGTGGAACTAGAAGTACTGAACGTTGCCGAGTGGCAAATCGTTGCGCACCCACGCGTTGGCCGTGAAACCGCCCGTGGAATAGTAGTTGCCCAGGTACTCGTAGGATCCGCCGGCCGTCATGATGATCATGTCCTTCGGATAGCCGCCGTCGGTGAAGTGGCCCACGAAGTAGTCCACGGTGCCGAGCGGCAGGTCGTGGCGCACCCAGAGGTCCCGGTTGAAACCGTTGAAGCTGCCGTC
>DATAZS010000468.1:0-6565 GCA_036271915.1 Polyangia bacterium | reverse complement strand
GCCTTCGAAGAAGGCATGGCGCTGTGCAAGCGCGGCGCCGTGATCCTCGACGGCGCCGAGAAGAAGGTCGAGATGCTCCTCGGCGGCGCGGGCGCGGCCACGGCCCCCTTCGAGATGCCGGAAGAGTGAGCGCCCAACCGCACGGCGGCGACGCCGACGAGTCCGAGCGCTGGCTGCGCGCGCGGCGCGACGAGATCGAGCGCGCGCTCGACGCGTACCTGGCGCCGCCCGCCGACGGCGATCCGGGGCGACTCATCGAGTCGATGCGCTACTCGCTCCTCGCGCCGGGCAAACGGCTGCGCCCCCTGCTCGCGCTCGCCGCCGCGGAGTCGCAGCGACCGAACGACGCTGCGGTGACCGACGCGAATGTCTTGCGCGCGTGCTGCGCCGTCGAGCTCGTCCACTGCTACTCGCTCATCCACGACGATCTGCCGCCGATGGACGACGACGACTTTCGCCGCGGGCGACCCAGCAACCACAAGGCGTTCGACGAGGCGACGGCCATCCTCGCCGGTGACGCACTTCTGACGCTGGCGTTCGAGTGGCTCGCCGAGGCGGGCGAGGCCGCCGAGCGCCCCGCCGCATTTCTGACGGCGACGCGCGCCCTCGCGCGAGGCGCGGGCGCGCGCGGCATGGTGCGCGGCCAGGCGCGCGACCTGCGCGAGCCCCCGCCCGCCGACGTCGCGACGCTCGAGCTCCTGCACGCCGAGAAGACGGCGGCCCTGTTTCGCGCGTCCGTCGAGATCGGCGGCGCCGTCGGCGGCGCGGACGCGACGACGCTCGCGGCGCTCGCGACCTTCGGCGAGCGCTTCGGCGTCGCCTTCCAGCACGCCGACGATCTGGACGACGCCGATCACCCCACCCATGCGGCCGCCGCCCGCGTTCGGCTCGAGACGCTCATCGACGAGGCAGTCAAATCTCTGGCGCCGCTCGGCCGCCGCGGCGACCGCCTCGCGGGGTTCGCGCGTCGGCTCGGCGCGCGCGTCCCGTAGAGAAATCGACAGAGCGGCTCTCATTTAGGGGAGCGCGGCCCCTGTAACGCCATGTTAACATTCCTCAGGGATGGCGCCCGCAGACGAGAGCACACGAATGTTCGAGGCGCCTCTGGCGCCCGAAGGTGGCAAGCGCGATCGGGCCTATCTCGTCGTCCTGGCCGGGGCCAGCGTCGGCGAGATGTACAAGATCGAGGGTGACAAGACGGTCATCGGCCGCGGCCAGCGCGCCCAGATCCGCCTGCTCGACGACGGCATCTCGCGTGAGCACGCGCAGCTCGTCATCGTGAACGATCGCATCGTGCTGCAGGATCTCGGGTCGACGAACGGCACGTACTGCAACGGACTCAAGGTCGAGGCCAACAAGGAGCTCGTCGACGGCGACAAGATCCTGGTCGGGTCGACGACGATCCTGAAGTTCACGTACCACGACAACCTCGACGAGATCTTCCAGAAGCAGATGTACGAGTCCGCGCTGCGCGACGGGCTCACGAAGGCCTTCAACAAGAAGTACTTCACGGACCGGCTCGAGAGCGAGTTCACGTTCGCGATCCGCCACGTGGCGCCGCTCACGCTCTTGCTGTTCGACATCGATCACTTCAAGAAGGTGAACGACACCCACGGCCACCAGGCGGGCGATCACGTGCTGTCGGAGATCTCGGCGCTGCTCACGGCCGCGCTGCGCGCCGAGGACGTCTTCGCGCGCTACGGCGGCGAAGAGTTCGCCGTCATCTGCCGCGGCTCGGACGTCACGCAGGGCCAGATCGTCGCCGAGCGCATGCGCAAGGCCGTCGAGCTCAACAAGTTCATTTTCGAGGGCACGCACATCCCCGTGACGATCAGCGTGGGTGTCGCGGGCCTGCCCGACGCGAACGTCAAGGACGCCGCCGGCCTCGTGAGCCTGGCCGACCAGTCGCTCTACAAGTCGAAGCACGGCGGCCGCAACCGCGTGACCGTTCACAAGCCCGCCTGACAGGCGCGCGCGCGAGGCAGTTTCTTGCCCCTTTGGTGGGGCACCGTACTCTTTGAGAGTGGGCCCCCTATCGCGTTCGTTGTTGTTCACCGGCGCGATCTGCGCCGGCCTCACGGTCGGGCCGAGGGCGCTCGGGCAGGACAACGACGGCGTGGAGGTCGTGATGCCAGCTGTGCCCGTCGCGCCCGAGACGGGGAAGCCCGTCGTGTTCGACAAGGCTTGGCTCGAGCCGTTCTTCACGAAGGGGCCGGCGAAGGCGGGCGTCGACGCGTTTCGCGGCGAGGACTGGCCCACGGCGGAGCACGGGTTCAACGCCGCCATCAAGGTGCTGCGCAAGGGCTCGGAGGAGCAGCTCGCGGCGCGCTTCATGCTGGCGCTCGCGCGAGAGAACCAGTCGGAGTGGAACGACGCGGGGCCCGTGTTCGAGGCGCTCTACGAGACGTTCCCGCGACTCGCCGCTTATCACGCGTACCACGCGGCGCGCTGCCGACTGCGGCGCGGCGACGCCGCGGGTGCGATCGAGTGGGCGGCGAAGGTGCCGGCGGGCTCGGTGCCCGAGGCCGAGACGGCGCTCATTCGCGTCGATGCGCTGCGTGCGCTCGATCGCTGGGACGAGGCGCTCGCGGCGCTCGTCGCGTACGTCGATCGCTATCCGAGCGGACCGCGGCGCGCCGAGGCGCTGTTCAAAGAAGGCGAGGCGCTCGAGAAGGTCGGCCCTCCCCTGCCCGATCTCGCCGACGGTGTGTTGGCCGACGCGTCGGCGATCTACCGCCGCGCGTGGGCCGAGGCGCCGCTCGAGGCGTGGTCGGATCGCGCGGGCGACCGCCTCGAGGCGATCGCGGCGACGCTGCCGCTCGCGCAGGCCAAGCTCGTGCGCACGCACACGGCGAACGAGTGGGTCGCGCGCGGCACGAGCTACTTCAACGCCAACCGCAACGTCGAGTCCGAGCAGGCGTTCGCGACGGCGCTCGCGGCGCCCGGGCTCGACCGCGACCTCGAGTGCCGCGCGCGCTTCAACCGCGCGCAGTCGGTGTGGAAGCAGCGCCAGCGCCCGCGCGCGGCGCCGCTGTTCGACGAGGCCGAGGGCGCGTGCTTCCGCGCGGGCAACCGCGACCTGCACGCGAAGGCGCTGTACCAGGGCGCGCGCTGCTACGCGACGATGGGCAAGCGCGACGAGGCCAACAAGCGCTACGCGCGCATCGAGACCGAGCACCCCGATCACAGCTACGCCGACGACGCGCGCCTGCGCGAGGCCGAGCTCGCGACGGACGCGGGCGACGACGCCGCGGCCGTCGCGCTGCTCGCCGAGGTGCCGAAGCGGTACCCGAGGGGCGACCTGCTCAACGAGGCGCTGTGGCGGCTCGCGTTCACGTCCTGGCGCGCGGGCAAGGACGACGAGGCGCTGCACTGGCTCGACGAGAACCTGCGCCTCGTGCCGCACGAGGAGATCTGGTACGCCGAGGGCCGCGCGCTCTATTGGAAGGCGCGCGTGCTCGAGCGGCAGGGCAAGGCCGCCGACGCGCGCACGTTCTACGAGCGCGCCGTGCGCGAGTACCCGCTGTCCGTGTACGCGCTGCTCGGCCTCACGCGCCTCGGTACGCTCGACTCAGGCGGCGAGAAGGCGCTCGTCGCGTCGCTGCGCGCGGGCATCCACGACGTGCCCGAGTGGACGTTCGCGGCGCGCCCGCTGTTCGGCGACGCCGCCTTCCTGCGCGCCGTCGAGCTCGCGCGCATGGGTCAAGGCGGCGACGCGCGCCGCGAGCTCGCGAAGCTCGGCCTCGCGACGTCGGCCGACAAGCACGTCGGCGTGCGCGGCGGTGGCGGCGAGGACGAAGATCTCCTCTGGATCACGGCGATCCTCCTCGATCGCGGCGGCTCGTGGGCGGCCTCGCACTCGATCCCGCAATACGGCATGCCGCGCTACCGCCTCGCTTACCCGCAGGCGCTCGGCGAGGCCAAGTGGAAGATCGCCTACCCCCGCGCGTTCCCCGCGTTGGTCACGAAGAACGCGAAGGCCAACGGCATTCCAGAGGGGCTGCAGCTCGCCATCATGCGCGAAGAGAGCGCGTTCGCGCCGCGCACGGAGTCGTTCGCGAACGCGATCGGCCTCACGCAGATGATCATCAAGACGGCGAAGCGCTTCTCGAACGGCGCCAACGTCACGCGCGACGTGCTGCTCGATCCAGCGAAGAACGTCGAGATCGGCTCGCGCTTCCTCGGCTTCCTGTGGAAACACTTCAGCGCCGTGCCACCGCTCACGATCGCGGGCTACAACGCTGGCGAGGCCGCCGTCGACAAGTGGCTCGGCGAGCGCGGCGCGCTCGCCATGGACGAGTTCATGGAGACGATCCCGTACGACGAGACGCGCAATTATACGAAGCGCGTGCTCGCGTCCTACTTCGCCTACGCGTGGCTCTACGGCGACGCGCCCGTACCCACGGTGCCGCTCGCCGCGCTCTCGCGGTCGTCGGGGGCCAAGTCGGCTGAGAAGAAGGCCTCGCTCACGACGACGACCAACGCCGCCGCCGCGCCCTGACGGGCGCCTACTTCTTCTTTTTCTTCCGCCCGAAGAGGCCGCTCTTCTCGGGCGTGACCGCGTCGCCGCCCGCTTGCGCGAAGGCGCGCAGGTGCTGCTCGGCCTCCTCCGACAGCGACTTCGGCACGACGAGCTTGAGGTGCGCGATGACGTCGCCCTGACCGCGGCCCTCGATGCTGGGCATGCCCTGCCCGCGCAGCGACACGGTGTCGCCCGGCTGCGAGCCGGCGCGCACCTCGATCTCGGCCTCGCCCGTGAGCGTGGGCACCTTGACGCGCGCGCCGAGCGCGAGCTGCGGGAAGCTGACGGCGACCTCCGTGTGCAGGTGCACGCCGTCGCGCTCGAAGCGCTCGTCCTCGCGCACGCGCAGCACGACGAACAAGTTGCCGGGCGGCCCGCCGCGCGGCCCCGCCTCTCCTCGTCCGCCCACGCGCAAGGTCTGCCCGTCCTCGATGCCCGGGGGCACGGAGATCTGCAGCGATTCCTCCTGCCGCTCGAAGCCGTTGCCGTCGCAGGTCGGGCACGGCTTGCGGATGACGCGGCCCTCGCCGCGACACACGGGGCACGCCGTCTGGATCATGAGGAAGCCCTGCGAATGCATGACCTGCCCGCGGCCGCCGCACTGCTGGCACACCTCGGGCTCGGTGCCGGGCGCGGCGCCCGAGCCCTTGCACGTGGCGCACGCCACGCGGCGCGCGACCTTGATGTCCTTCTTCACGCCCGTCGACGCCTCGAGCAGCGTGAGCACGACCTGGGTCTCGATGTCGGCGCCGCGCGCGGGGCCGCGGCGCCCGCCGCGCTGCTGCCCGAACATGTCGCCGAAGATGTCGCCGAAGGCCGAGAAGATGTCGCCGACGTCGCCGAAGCCCTGGCCGCCGCGCGCGGGGCCGTCGTGGCCAAAGCGGTCGTAGAGCTGCCGCTTCTCGGGATCGGACAGAACTTGGTACGCCTCCGACGCGTCCTTGAACTTGGCCTCGGCCTCGTGGTTGCCCGGGTTGCGATCCGGGTGATGCTCCATGGCCAGCTTGCGGTAGGCGCGCTTGAGCTCGCTGCCGTCGGCGTTGCGGGTCACGCCCAAAACTTCGTAGTAGTCCACCTTGGTCGACACGTTCGGCTGCAGAACCTATGAAGGCAAAGCGGATGTGTCAAATGTGCGCGCGCGGAGGCGGCACCTCTTCTGCTAGTCTCCGCGTGTCATGAAGCACAGCCCAGCGTTCCTCGCGATCGTCGACGACGCCAAGAAACGCGTCACCGAGTGCACGATCGGCGACGTCAAGGCCCGCCTCGATCGCGGCGAAGCGCTGCACTTCATCGACGTGCGCGAGGACAGCGAGTGGGCCGTCGACCACGCGGCCGGTGCGCGCCACATCGGGCGCGGTGTGCTCGAGCGCGACGTCGAGGCGCTGATCCCCGACAAGGCCGCGCCCGTCGTCCTTTACTGCGGCGGCGGCTTCCGCTCGGCCCTCGCGGCCGACAACCTGCAGAAGATGGGTTACACGAACGTCGTGTCGATGGACGGCGGCATGCGCGCGTGGCGCGAGGCCGGCTACCCGATCGGCAATGGCTGACCGACGATGACAACGCCTCGCGCATTCCCCGACGATCCGAAGCCTTGGAAGGTGCGCAAGCGTGAGTACGTCTCGCGCGAGTTCTGGTTCACCGTGCACCTCGACGAGGTCGAGCTGCCCACGGGCTCGGTGATCGAGAAGTACTGGGTCAACGAGTACCGCCCCTGGGTCAACGTGGTCGCGCTCACCGCCACCGATGACGTCGTGCTCATCCGCCAGTACCGCCACGGGCTCGGGCAGGTGCACTTCGAGATCCCGGCGGGCACGACCGACCCGGGCGAAACCGAGCTCGAGGGCGCCGCGAAGCGCGAGCTGCTCGAGGAGACGGGCTACGGCGGCGGGCGCTGGTCGCTCCTCGCGACGCTGTCGGCGAACCCGGCCCTTCAGAACAACCTCGTCTACACGTACGTCGCCGAAGGCGTGGAGCGCGTCTCCGCCCCGCACACGGAGGCGGGAGAAGATCTGCGCGTCCACCTCGTGCCCCTCGGCGAGATCG
>DATAZS010000467.1:0-13399 GCA_036271915.1 Polyangia bacterium | reverse complement strand
TGTCCCGAGCCGCCGATGATGATGTTGGTCTTGCCGCGCTCGAGGTCGAGGTCGATGCCGCGCAGCACGTGGTGCGTGCCGAACGTCTTGTTGATGCCGCGAATGCGCAGCTGCCAGCGCTCGTCGCGCGCCGACGCGTCGCCGCCCTCTGGCAAGGGCGCGGAGCCGCTCTGTCGGGGAGGTGTCGTCACTTGGCGGCCGGCCAGAGCATATGAAAGGCGTCGATCAAGAAATAGTCGAGAATGAGGACAGACACCGAGCCTGCGACGACGGCCCTGGTCGTGGCAAGCCCGACCTCCTTGGCGCCGCCTCGAATGTTGAAGCCCTGATAGCACGCGGCGAGCGAGAGCGCCCCGCCGAAGACGAAGGCCTTGATGCCGCCGATGATGTAGTCCTTCGGATCGGTCCAGTATCGATACATCTCGATGAATTGCCCGAGATCGATGTCTTTCAGATAGATCGAATACAGATACGCGCCGAGCAGGCCGACGATGTTGAATACCATCGTCATGATCGGCATCATGATGACCGTCGCGACGATCCGCGGCGTCACGAGGTACTGGACGGGGTTGACGGCGAAGGTCGTGAGCGCGTCGATTTGCTCCGTGATGCGCATGGACCCGAGCTCCGTCGCCATGCCAGACCCCGCGCGCGCCGTGATCATGAGCGCCGTGAACACGGGCGCGAGCTCCTGCGCGAGCGACAGCCCCACCGTCGCGCCCACGAAGCGCTCCTGCCCGAAGATCTCGAGCGCCGCGATCGCCTGTTGCGCGGCGACGGCGCCCGAGAAGAAGCCGACGAGGATGATGATGGGCAAAGAGCCCACGCCCACGAACTCCATCTGCTCGAGGAACAACCGCAGCCGAAACGGCGGGCGAAACATCCACGCAATCGACTGACCCAGCATCGTCGCGTGATCGCCGAGATAGCCGAGCACGATCTTGAGCGGCGCGCCCAGCACCTCGAGCACGGCCTCGGCGCGCGCGCGTGGCGACGGCGGCGCGGCGACGGGCTCGGGCGAAGCGCCCGTTGGCGAAGCGCCCGTTGGCGACGCGCCCGTTGACGACGCGACGCTCATGGCGAAGCGCGGCCACCCGCGAGAGCGGGCGTGGTCGCAGACGTTACGGCGGCGTCCTTGAGCGCGCGGGGGACGCGCTTCGAAATGCCGCACAAGATCTCGTAGTTCACCGTCCCCGCCCAGCGCGCGAGCTCATCGACTCCAATGTTCTCGCGATCATCACGGCCGATGAGCGTGGCGAGGTCGCCGGCCTTGACGCCCGGAAGATCGGTGACGTCGACCATGAGCATGTCCATGCACACGACGCCGACGACGGGCACGCGCCGGCCGCGCACGAGCGCCTGGGCGTCTCGCACGTGCCGCGGATAGCCGTCTGCGTAGCCGATGGGCAGCGTCGCGATGCGGGACGGCCGGATCGCACGCCAGGCTCCGCCGTAGCTCACGGTCGCGCCCGTGGGAATTTCGTGGACGGCCATGACGCGCGTCGTGAGCGACAGAGCGGCCTCGAGCCCCGGCACGCCGACGTGGTTCGAGGGCATGGCACCGTAGAGCGCGAGGCCCGGCCTCACGGCGTCGAACCGCGCCTCGGGGAAGCGCACGGCCGCGGCGCTGTTGGCGGCGTGGTTGACGAGCCCGTCGAAGCCGGCCGCACGCGCGCCGTCGAGACACTGCTCGAAGCGCGTGAGCGCCTCGCGCGTGACCTCGACCTCAAGCGCGTCCGCCGACGCGAAGTGCGTGCACAGCCCCGCGAGGCGCAGCGGCGAGAGCTGGCCAACACGCGCGAGGGCGCGCTCCACGTCCTTCGTCGCGAGGCCCAACCGGCTCATTCCGGTGTCTATCTTGACGTGCACGTCAGCCCGACGCCCGCGCCGATTGGCCGCCAACGCGAACCGCTCGAGATCGCCGACGTCATAGACGACGGGCGTGAGCCGGTGCGCGAGGACGTCGGCATGATGATTGTCGTAGTAGGCGCCGAGCACGACGATGGGTGCGCGAAGCCCCGCGGCGCGCAGCTCCATTCCTTCTTCGACCAGCGAGACGGCGAGCGCGTTGCACAGCGGCTCGAGCGCGCGGGCGACAGGAACGGCGCCGTGTCCGTACGCATCTGCCTTGACGACACCCCAAACGGCGACGTGATCACCGACGACCTCGCGCAGTCGCTGAAAATTGCGCTGGACGGCCCCGAGGTCGATCTCGGCCAAAGTCGGCCGGATCGAGGTTCGGATGTCGAGCTCGGACAGCGGCGCCAAGGTCTCGATGGACCCTGGCGGGCTGCCTGGCTCGGCTCGCGGATGGCTGGCCAAAACTCGTTGAGTCTCACCTGCGTTCCGCCGAGCGTCAATTCCTCGGCGCGGCGGGGGCCTCCAAGCGGGGACTGACTCAGGTGGCGCTGACGTACAGGCTGCGCGCGAGCAGGAGTGAACGCCCACGCGGCGTCAGCAAGCCGCGACGGACGAGATCGGAGACGGTCCGCGAGACGGTCTCGCGGCAAGCTCCGATCTGGTTCGCGATCTCCTGCTGCGTCGGTCGCTGTCGAATGAGCAAACCTTCGGGTCCGTCGGCGCCATCCTGGCGACCGTGCACGACGAGCGCGGCCACGACGCGCGATTCGACGTCGGATAAGGCGAGAGCGACGGCAAGATCCTTTGCTCGTTCGAGCCGCGCGAGCAGCTGGGCGGCGAGCGCGACCGTGACCTCGGGCGCCCCCCTGAGATGCGCCAAGAGCGCCTCTTTGGGCATCACAAGCAGCGTCGTCGTCTCGGCTGCTTCCCAGTCATTGGCGAGCGTCGCCCCCGGCGTGAGCGCCGCGTCCGCGAGCAAGTCGCCGGGGCGGAAGATCTCGACGGCGATCTCGCGGCCCGTAGCCGCGCGCCGGACGGCCCGCAGCCGACCACGCGCGACCAAGAAAACGGCTTGTGCGGGCGACCCTTCGGTCGCCACGATCGTTCCGCGGGCGACCGATCTGATGGTCGAGAGGTTTGCCAGCGTCTGGAGCGCGGCGGGCGACGCCTCGGCCAGCAGCGGGCAGTTTTGTAGTGCCGCCAGCTCGGGCGTCAGCGTCGAGAGCTTGGGCGTGCGGTTAAAGCGTTCGAAATCAAGCGATGCGGTCGCGATGGCCATGGCGCCTCCTATTGACGCCCAGCACAACGCAACGCCGGTGCCAACGACGTCTCACGCCAACCCCGCGGTTTTCGCCCAGACCGCGACAGGCGCCGTAGGGCGCGTGGCGCGCGCGCCACACTCCCGTGAAAAACGGCAAGCGCCCGGCAGCCAGCGGCCGGAACATCCGACCGCAGGCCCGGGCGCCTGTCGATAGTTCTATGTTGTTATTTCCGTGTTCCGATCGACTACTTCGCTTCCTTCTTGGCCTTGCGCGCCTCGCGGTACTTCTTGATCTGCGCCTTGGGCAAGTCCTTGTGCTTCGAGCACACCATCCCAAAAACCGGCGCAGCGCGGTTCGTGCAGCCCGGAACTGGGCAGAGCTGAATCGGACCCTTCCGTCGCGCGCGTCGCACGATGTCGGTCTTGGCGCCGGCGCCTGGCGGTCGACCCGGCCCGCGGCGGACGCCGCCCGGCGAGTCGACGCCAAACGCCGTGAGCACGGCCGAACGCGCGCGCGTCACGGCATCCTGCTCTATCAACGACGAAAGTCTCGATACGAAGTCCTCGACGATACTGTGTATTTCTCCGGAGCGTTTCTTCGGCATTCAATCCCCCCTTGGTGGGGCGGCAGACTACTCTACGCTTGGTCGGTCACGCAACGGTCACGCAAACAATTGGGGCATTTTCGTTAGGGTCAGTTGGTCGCCGCTAACGATGATTTCGCGGCCGCAGGTTCCCGTTTGGTAACTTTTGGGTAAGGCATACAGATGACTCGGATTCTCGTATTCGTTGCTGTCGTTCTCGCAATCGCCGTTGGCATTCATTACTACCTGTGGGCGCGGCTCGTTCGCGATCCTCACCTGCCGAGCCCGTGGCGCGAGATCGCCGCGAGCGCGCTCGTCGTGCTCGCCGCGGGAATGCCGCTCGCCATGGTCGTGGGCCGCAAGCATGTTGCCGCGGGGCGCGTGCTCGCGTGGCCCGCCTTCATTTGGATGGGGCTCATGTTCCTGCTGCTGACGACGCTCGTCGCAACGGATCTCGCGCGCCTCGTGCTCTCGTTCGTCGGACGCGCGAGCGGAATGCCCTCGCATCCCGAGCGGCGCACGGCCATCGCGCGCCTCGTGGCCTCGGCTGTCACAGCGCTGTCGGGAGGGCTCGCGATCGCCGCCTTTCGTTCAGCGCGAGGACCGATCGCGGTCCAACGCGTCAACGTCGAACTGGCGCGCCTTCCCGCGACGCGCAACGGGTTCCGCATCGTTCAGCTCACGGACATTCACGTCGGATCGACGATCGGTCGTGCCTTCGTCGAGGAGATCGTGCGCCGCGCGAATGCGCTCGATCCCGATCTCATAGCGGTCACGGGAGACCTCGTCGACGGCAGCGTCTCGGACCTCCGCGACGCCGTCGCGCCGCTCGGCGCGCTGCGCGCGCGACACGGCGTGTACTTCGTCTCGGGCAATCACGAGTATTTCTCCGGCGCGGAGCCGTGGTTCGAGGAGCTCACGCGCCTCGGAGTTCGCGTGTTGCGCAACGAGCGCGTCACCATCGGTGAAGATGCCGACGGGTTCGATCTCGCGGGAATCGACGATCATTCGGCCGAGCGCTTCAGCGGCGTCCCTCACGCCGTCGCCCTCGAGCGGGCCCTGGGCGGCCGCGACGCGAGCCGCGAGGTCGTGCTGCTCGCGCATCAACCGCGTTCGTTTCTCGACGCGGAGCGCTTCGCGATCGGGCTCCAGCTATCGGGGCACACGCACGGCGGCCAGATGTGGCCGTTCGGCGTCTTCGTGCGCATGTCGCAGCCGTTCGTCGCGGGGCTGCACCGGCGTCGCGACGCGCAGATTTATGTGAGCCGCGGGACGGGGTACTGGGGTCCGCCCATGCGGCTCGGGGCGCCGGCCGAGATCACGGAGCTCGTCTTGCGACGCGCTCCGCTCTCGACTCCCTCGCCGCGCGCTACTTGACCGTCACGAAGCGCGTGCCGCCCGCGCCACGGACACGCAGGAGGTGTCCGTTGCCGCCGCGCGACGCGCGCAAGGCCTCGACGGCTTGCTCGCTGCTGGCGACGGGCGCGCGATCGACCTCGACGATGACGTCGCCCGGCTTGAGGCCCGCGCGCTCGGCGGGGCTGCCCGAGACGATGTCCGTGATGACGGCGCCCTTCGTGCCACGCTCGATGCCGAGCGAATCGGCGACGTCAGGCGTGAGCGTCTGCAGCGCGAGACCGATGCGGCCCTGCTGATCGGGCTGCTGCGCGCGCAGGTCCTCGTTCGGGAGCTCGCCGAGAACGACCTGCGTGTGCTCGCGCTTGCCGTCGCGATCGTAGTGCAGCGTCACCGTCGCGCCGATGTCACGCGACGACACGTAGTCGACGACGTCGGGCGCGCCCACGATCTTCTGACCGTCGACCTGCTCGATGACGTCGCCGGGACGAATCGCCGAGCGCCCCGCGGGGCCACCAGGCGTGACCTCGGCAACGACGGCGCCCGCGCCCGGAAGATTCTTGCCGAGCTTCGCCTTTTGCGCGTCGTCGAGATCCTTCGCGCTCGTCAGCATGAGCCCGAGGTACGCGTAGCGCACGCGCCCTTCCTTGATGAGCAACTGCGCGACGTGGCGAACCTCGTTCACGGGGATCGCGAAGCCATAGGCGCCGCCGGCCCCGACCTGGATGAGCGTGTTGACGCCCACGACCTCGCCCTCGAGGTTGACGAGCGGTCCGCCAGAGTTGCCGGGGTTGATCTTCGCGTCGGTCTGAATGTAGCCGCGCACGCGGTTGCCCGACATCTGGACATGACGGCCCGCGCGACCTTTGCCGCTCACGATGCCGGCCGTCACGGTCTGCTCGAGCCCGAGCGGGCTCCCGACGGCGACGACCCACTCACCGACCTCGAGCTTGTCCGAGTCACCGAGGCGCGCGAGCGCGAGGTTCGCGGGCGCCTTGTCTAGCCGCACGACGGCGACGTCGGTCTGCGCGTCCTTGCCGACGACGTGTGCGGGATACTCATTTCCGTCGATCATCGTGACGGTGACCTTCGTCGCGCCCTGAACGACATGACGGTTCGTCACGATGTCGCCGCTGCTGTCGATGATGAAGCCGGAGCCGACGCCGTGCGAGGGACCCGGCGACGGCGCGTCGTCACCTTGGCCCGGGCCGAACTCGAAGAAGTGGCGAAACATCGGCGGGATGTTGTCGGGCGCGCCACGTCCCCCGCTCGCGTCGGCGTGCGGCGCGCCGACCTCGACCTCGATGCGCACGACCGACGGCCCGAGCGCCTTCGCGACCGACGAGAACGCGTGCGAGAGCGCCTTCGCCTCGTTGGGGATTTCGGTCTTGGGCGTCGTCACGGCGGCGCTCGCGGCGTCCGCGGGCGCGACGAGCGACGGACCGTGCGTGCCGTGGACGAGGAAGCCCGCGCCCACGAGACTCGCGCCGACGAGCACGAACTTCGCTCCGGTCGCGACGCGTTGGAGAACCGAGGGCCACAATGACGTTCGCTCTGGCTGCATGAGAGTCCTTTGTACTGGCTTCGATGGGCTGTCAAGCGTCCGGGATGCCCGGACTCCTTTCGATTTGGCGCCTTTCAGCTGGATAACCGACCCTCCCCCGTGAAAAATTCCGAGCAGATGAATCTCCTTCGCCGTTTGCCGCAAGCGCCCGTGACGCTCGCGCTCGTCATCGCGAACGTCGTCGTGTTCGGCGTCATGGTCGCGGCGTCTCATCACCTGCCCCTCGCGCGCGGCTTCGAGAATGAAGTCCTCTTCGACGCGGGCGCGACCTTCGGCGAGCCGAGCTGGCGGTGGGTCACGGCGGCGTTCATCCACGTCAACGTGCTCCACATCTTCATGAACATGTGGGTGCTCGCGCAGATCGGCGTGCTGGCCGAGGCGGCCATCGGACGCGCGCTCTTCCTCGCGACCTACGTCGTCACGGGGGTCGCGGGCAACGTCGTCGGCACCGTCATGGCCATGCTGCACCACCGGCACGTGTTGTCCGCCGGCGCGTCGGGCGCGATCATGGGGCTCCTCGGCGTCGCGACCGTGTTCGCGTGGCGCACGGGGCAACGTCCCATCGCGAACGCCCTCGCGAAGAACGTCTTGTTCGTGCTCGTCATCGGCTTCGCGTCGACGGCGTCGGGAACGATCGCCGTCGACAACGCGGCGCACGTCGGAGGGCTCGGCGCGGGCATGCTCATCGGCCTTGCGCGCGCGCGCTGGCCGCGGCCCGCGCCGCGCTGGGCCGATCGGCTCATGAGCGTGGGCGCGACGGCCGTCTCGGTCGCCGCCTTTCTCATGATCTGGCTCGGCGGCGGTTGAGCGTCAGCCCGACCAGCTCGTCGGCACGCGATCCCACCTGTGCGCGCGCAGCGCCGTGTGCAGGCGCTCGGGCAGCGGACCGGCTGCGCTCGCGGCGAGGTTGCTCTCGACGTGCCCGACGCGGCTCATGCCGGGGATGATCGTCGAGACGACCGAATCGCTCAGGATGAACCGCAGCGCCATCGACGCCATCGTCTGGCCCGCGGGCACGAGCGGGCGCAGCTTCTCGACGCGGTCGACCGTCGGGCCGAGGTTCTCGGCGCAGAAGTAGAGGTTGCGCCAATCGCCCTGCGGCCAGCGCGCGTCGCGCGTCAGCACGTCGGTGAGCGCGCCCTCGTCGAACGGCACGCGCGCGACGACGGCGACATCTGCGGCGTCGCAGACGGGGAAGAGCTGATCCTCGGGGCTCTGATCGAAGATGTTGTAGATGACCTGCACGGCGTCGGCGATGCCTTGTTTGACGGCCTCGACGCCGTTCCACGGCTCCCAGCGGTTGACGCTGATGCCGACGCCGCCCACGAAGCCGCTCGAGCGCAGCTTCGCGACCATGCGATGCAGGCGCGGATCGTCGAGCCATGCGTCTTGCCAGGTGTGGAACTGGATGAGATCGACGCGCGGCAGGCCGAGGTTCTCGAGGCTCCGTCGCAAATATTCTTCGACATAGTCGGGCGGATACGAGTCGTCGAGCGTGTGCTCGATCTTCGCGGGCCACCGGCGGTTCTTGGGCGGGATCTTCGTGGCCGTGTAGAGGCGCCGATCGGGGTTCGCGCGCACGAGGGCGCCGAGCAAGCGCTCGCTGCGACCGTCGCCGTACGCGAAGGCGGTGTCGAAGAACGTGCACCCGAGCTCGACGGCGCGCTGGAGCGCCCGGCCGACCTCCGCTTCGTCCGCGCCCGACCAGGCGACCATACCCCACATGCCGGCGCCGATCTCGCTGACCTGCCAGCCGAGACGGCCGAACCTACGTGTCTTGACGCTCATGCGCGCGGAGCATCACCGAAGGCGGCCCGCCTGTCGAGGCGCGGCGCTCAGCGCGCCAGATAGTCTTCGTAGCTGCGGGGCCGCATCCGTTCGCGCAGGTGCGCGAGCACGCGCGTGATGGCGCGTCGCTGGGACGGGCGACGCATGTCGGCCGGGTGAACGGCGAGCCGCGTGTCGCGCGCGGGTAACCGCGATTGCAGCTCTGCGTAGAGCGCCGTCGCGGCGGTCTCGACGGCGTTGAGCGAGCCCCAACCGACGACGCGCGGCGCGCGCAAGCGCCCCTCGTGAACGATGCCGCCGAACACCTCGTAAAACACGAAGCCTGCGCGCTCGACGACGCCGCGCGCGGCGCGCGACAACAACCACGCGGGCGGCACGAAGGAGCGCGTCGCGATCTCGAGCCCGGCGCGGCGCATGATCTCGGCGCCCTCGTCGAGGGCGCGCGCGGCGTCCTGCTCCGTCGCGCGCAAGAGCTCGCCCTGGCCGCGCGCGAAGACGTGGCCGCGCACGAACCCGGCGGGCGTCCAGGCGCGGCCGGGCATGCGGTGGGTCAGGCCGTGCATGACGAGCGTCGCGCCCTCGTCGGCGAGGCCGCGCAGGAAGCGCACCGTCGCCGGATCGCGATCGATCGTCACCCCGCCCTCGTGCCGCGGAATCGCGAGCACGGTGAGCGACGCGCCGTCGAACCCCGCGTCGCGCAGCAACGCGCGCGCGCGCACGCAATCCTCGAGCGTGAGCGGAGAGACGTCGTGCAGAGAGACGAGCAGCGCCGGCGGCGGCGACGCGATCGCGTCCGCCGACGCGCTCACGTCTGCTGCGTGAGCGACTTCCAGATGCGAGAGAACGACGCCTCGTTCCAGCGCTCGATCATCGCTTGGCGTCCGCCGGCCGCGAGACGCGCCGCGCGCGAGGGATCGTCGAGCACCTTCGTGAGCGCGGCCGCGAGCCCCGCGGCGCCGAACCGATAGCACTCGGCCGAAAGACCGTTGGTCACGAACTCGGCGATGCACGCGTCGTCGGGCACGAGCACGGGGAGCCCGCTTGCCATGGCCTCCATGTTGACGAGGCCGAGCGTGTCGACGCGGCTCGCGAAGACGAACACACGCGCCGAGGCGTAGAGCTTCTTGAGCGTGTCGCCCGCCTGCAGGCCCGCGAAGCGCACGAACGTCTTGCTGCGGCACTGCTCCTCGAGGCACGCGCGCTCGGGACCGTCGCCCACGATGAGCAGCACGGGCGCGGGCCGGCGATCTTGCAGGCGTTCGACGGCGTCGATGACGAGGGGAAGGTTCTTCTCCTCGGACAGGCGACCCACGCTGAGGACGACGGGGCGATCGCCGACGTCGAGGTCCAGCACCTCGAAGACGCCGGGCGAGCGGTGCGACGGCGAAAAGTCGTCCGGGTCGACGGCGACGGGCATGACCGCGACCTTGTCGGCCGCGACGCCCATGTCGACGAGGGCGTCGCGCGAGCCCGCCGAGAACGCGAACACGCGGTCGACGCGGCCGTAGAACCACGCGAGGTATTTGCGCGCCGCCTTCTCCATCATGGCGTTGCCGCCCAGCGGTTGAATGAGCGCGGGGACCTCCGTGTGGTAGCTCGCTGTCACGGGCAAGCGCAGCACCTTGGCGGCGAGCAAGCCCACGAGGCCCATCGGACCGGGCGTCGCGAGCTCGACGTGCGTGATGTTCTCGCGCCACGTCCACTGCAGGGTGTCGACCAGCGACGGCACGTGAAACGTGATGCCCGAATAGATCGGCAACGTAAAGGAAGTCACCGAGGGCAGCGGATGGAAGCCCGCGGCCTCCTCGAGATGCGCGGGCCGCTTCCCGCAGTAGGGCACGAGGACCTCGCGCCCCTCGGCGTGCGCGCGGCCGAGGAAGCGCTTGCACCACGTCGAGACGCCGTCGACTTGCGCGAGCGAATCCGTGAACACGCCCATGCGTTCGGGACGGGGCGGCAGCGGGAAGGCGCTCCACTGCTTCCAGAGCTTGCGCACGGCCAGCTCCTGCTTGCCGAAGTGGTCAGCCGCGAAGAACACGGGCGCCGCCGTGACGAGCCCGCCCGCGAGATCGCGAAACGCGCCGAAGATTCGATACAGGTCGAAGTCCTGCGCACCCGCGAGCAGCTCCTCGAGCCCAGTTTCGAGCACGCGATCGGCGAGGCGCGCCACGGCGCTGACGACGCGCGCGTCGGCCTCCTCCTTCGGCTCTGTGGGGACCTCGAGGAGGTCGTAGGGCTTGCCGACGGTGAGCGCGGCGCGCTGGGCGCCGGCGAACAGGCTCGCGACGAAGCCACTCGCGGTTCCGCCGTCGGATGCGCCCTCTTTCGCCTTGGCGCCCGGCTCGCGCCCCGCGATGAGATCGATCATGTCGACGAACGGGTTGCGGTAGCCCGCGCTGCCGTCCTGGCGCTGCTTGAGGTGATGGTAGGTCGTGTGCTTGACCGACATCGCCATCGCGTCGAGATGCGCTTGCCGACCGACGAGGCGCGCGTTACCCGCCATGCAACTGTCGATGAACGCCGCCGGCGCAAGCGCGCCTGCGACCTCGGTATAGACGGTGCCGCTGCCACGATGAACGTGATCATCGGAGCCCGCGGTCAGCACCTTCTTGTGGGGTCGCTGACCTAGGGGACGAACCCCGTGCTTCGCCGACAGCTTCGCGATCACCTCGGGCGTCAAGCGTTCGAGGATCACCGACAGCTCCGGTTCGATGCGCCGATCGGTGAGCCCGTTAACGCCTTCGAAGGCCGGGAAAAGGAGCAGGACCTTCTCGACGATGTCGGCATCGAGCTTCCAGTTCGGGCTCAGCAGCGGGTGGGCGAGGCCGTGGGCGATCGCCGCGCCGTTGAGGTACTCGCACAGACGATAGATGTCGCGCCGACGCGCCTGGATCTCGTCGTGCTGCGCCTGCGTGATGTTCCACGCCAGCACGTGCATCACGCAGCCGTTTTCGGGAAAAACCGCCGTTATCTCCTCGGAGAGGAAGAAGTCGGGCCGGTCGACGAGCTGCAGGCCGCCATCGATCGTGTCGTGGTCCGTCAGGGTCACGAGCGACATGCCGCGCGATTTGCACAGCTCGTACTGCATGATCGGCTCGGCGAAGCTCTCCGGGCAGCCGAAGAAGCGCGTGTACCACTCGTCATTGCCGATCGACGCGGCGGAGTGAAGATGCAGGTCGCAGCGCGTCGCGTTCATGTGGGGGCTTACCGCAGACGGAAACGGCAGCACTTTACCTGTAATGGAGCCCATGTAAAGCAGCCGCCCGACGACATTTGGCAACCTTTGACGTTGTCCGGCGTCAAAACGTTCGAACATTTAGAAGTTCCCGGGACGAGACGATGGAAAAGATATGACAGCGGCCTCGATCCAGTCCGCCGACGCGCCGCGCGTCGGCGGTGGGCGGCTGCATTTGCCCCCAGCCAATCCGAATGAATCGGCGCCGTTGCCCTTCGATCTCGTGCTCATCGGCGCGGGCATCAACGTGGGTGCGCGCTCGATCGCGCGGCGGCTGTTGGGCTGGAAGCGGTACCCGGGCACGGCGACGGAGATCTGTGAGCGCGTCATCGAGGACTGCTGGACGGGAAATTTCTTCGCGGGGTCGGCCGGACACTTCAAGCAGTTCTGGACGCGCGATCTCGCGATGTGCACGCCCGCGCTCGTGCGCCTCGGGCACCGCCAGCGCGCCGTGCGGTCGTGGGAGTGGGGCCTCGACCGGTTCGAGCGCGCGGGCCGCACGACGACGACGATCTTCAACGGCCGCTTCGCGCGCGACGTCTACGCGTACGCGTGCGACTCGCTCCCGCTGCTGCTCTACGGGGTGCAGGCCGCGGGGGCCGAGCACCTCGTCGAGCGGCACCACGCGCTGCTCGCGAAGGAGATCCTGCGCTTTCACGAGATCGTCTTCGACCCGGCGCTCGGCATGGCGCGTCCCGACGGATATTTCTCGGGGCCGCGCGACTGCATGACGGGGCGATCGACGGTGTTCGCGAACACGATGATCGCGCTCTTGTCGCGGCTGCTCGAGGATTTCCCGAGCCTGCCCAACCCGTTCCGCGGGCACGACGTCCGGACGGCGCTGTGGCAGCAACACTGGATGGGCGACTACTTCCGGGACTCGCTGTGCCGCGACATTCCTTCGGGCGACGCCAACGTGTGGCCGTTCTTCTTCGAGGTGGTCACCGACCGGCAGATGCAGCGGCGCGCGCTCGCGACGCTCGACGAGCGCGGCTTCACGCGGCCTATCCCGCTGCGCTACTTCCCGACGCGTCTGCCCGAGGCGGAGCTGCCCGTGCCGCGCGCGGCGACGCCGAATTACCAGGGCGACCCGAGCTGGATGCAGCTGTGTCCCGCGTTCCTGCGCGTGCTCGGGCAGGTCGACCGCCCGCAGATGGAGTGGCACCGCGCGAACGTCGCCGCGATCATCGAACGCGATCAGAATTATCTCGAGGTGTACCGCACGGACGGCAAGCCGTACCGGGGGCGCGCCTTCCTCTATCAGGCGGACGAGGGCATGATCTGGGCGTCGATGTTCCTCGATCTGTACGCCTGACACGTCAGATGACGCCTCAGAGCATCGGCAGCTCGTCGTCGTCGCCGGGGCGCGCGGGGAAGGCCGACTCGATCTCGGCGAGGTCGCGCGGCTCAAGGTGCAGCGTGAGCGCGGCGGCGTTCTCCTCGACGTGCGCGACGCTCGACGCCTTCGGGATCGTGAAGAGCGGCGCCTTGCGCGCGAGGAACGCGAGCGCCACCTGCCGTGGCGTCGCGCCGTGGCGCGCGGCGACGGCGGCGAGCGCCTTGCCGCCCGCGTCCCTCGCGCGTGGGAACTGTCCGTGTCCGAAGGGGCTGTACCCGACGACGGCGATGTTGTGCTTCGCGCAGTGCTCGATGACGCCACCGTCGATGTGTCGCTCTTCGAGGTGATAGAGGACCTGGTTGCACGCGATGCGCGCCGTCGTGAGCGCCTCCTCGGCCTCCTCGAGATCGGC
>DATAZS010000466.1:0-3153 GCA_036271915.1 Polyangia bacterium | reverse complement strand
GAAGGGCTTGGCCGCGCGCGGGCTGCGATCGTGGATCATGCGCGCGACGAGCTCCTTGCCCGTGCCGCTCTCGCCCTGGATGAGGGTCGCGGCGTCGCTGGGCGCGATCATCTCGATGCGCGAGCGGATCTTCGTCATCTGCGCCGAGTGGCCGATGAGCTTGTGGTGCTCGGTGCGCGCCGACAACACGCGCCGCGCCTCGGTGAGCTCGCGCCGCATCGACCGCGTGCTGTCGATGCGCGAGATGTGGTGCAGGAGCTCCTCGACGTCGAAGGGCTTCGTGAGGTAGTCCGAGGCGCCTTCCTTCAGCGCGGCGACGGCCTCGTCGACCTCCGCGAACGCCGTCATGAGGATGAAGTCGGTGAGCGGCGCCTCGCGGCGCGTGTGCCGGAGCAACGTCAGGCCATCGACGCCCGGCAGGCGCACGTCGCTGAGGATGACGTCGAACGACTTCGAGATGAGGCCCGCGGCCGCTTGGCCGTCGCCGACCTCCGTTATGGAATGTCCGGCGTCCTTCAATACTTCGGCGAGCGCCTGTCGCAGCTCGGGCTCGTCGTCGATGAGCAGGATGTCCACGCCGCAGATCCTGGTGTGTCCGAGGCGTAACACAAGCCTATTTTTCGATCATTTCACTGTCACCTCCCCGTAACGGCGCGATGACGTTGGTTTATCGCTGGCCAACTTGGAAGGGATCGCACATCGTGCGGACATGGGCGCGGACAGGCTCGCTGAGCTTGAGCTCGAGGCGCGACGCGAGGCCGCGCTCCAGACGGTGACGGCCGAGCTCTCGGCCGCGCGCGCCGCCGCCGAGCAGAGCCGCGCCGAGGCGGAGGCGCTGCTGCGCTTCAACGAGGTCGTCGCGGGCATCCTCGCGCACGATCTGAAGAACCCGCTCGCGGCCATCCTCATGAACGCGCGCCTCCTTCGCGACGCCGACGCCGAGCGCGCCCGCACCGTGGGCGCGCGCATCGTCACGAGCGGTGAGCGCATGTCGCGCATGATCGATCAGATCCTCGAGTGGACGCGGCTGCGCGCGGGCGCCGGCTGGGTTCACCTGACGCGCGCCGCGTGCGATCTCGGCGCCCTCACGGACGAGGCCGTCGTCGAGCTCCGCGGTCGCAAGGCCGACGCGGCGGTCGTCGTCGAGGCGAGCGGCGATCTCCGCGGCTCGTGGGACGCCGATCGCCTCGCGCAGGTGATCTCGAACCTCGTGGGCAACGGGCTCGACCACGCGAGCAGCCCCGGCGTGCGCGTCACGCTCGACGGCTCGGGCGCGCAGGTTCGGCTCGCCGTGAAGAACACGGGCACGATCGACGACGATTTCCTGCCGCTCGTGTTCGAGCCGTTCCGCGGGCGCACCGCGGGCGTTAAGTCGCGCGGGCGCGGCCTCGGGCTCGGCCTGTACATCACGCGCCAGATCGTCCTCGCACACGGGGGGACGGTCGAGGTCGAGCGCGGTCCCGAAGGCACCGTGACCTTCGTCGTCACGCTGCCGCGCGAACCGTAGTCGACGTTCGCCACGCGGTGTTACCCGCGCACGACGACGCTCCGAGCAGCGGCACCGCCGCGTAACTTTGAGCGTGCGCCCGCGAAAAAAGTCCAACGATCACGCGGAGCGCGCGAGTGGCAAGGCCATTGCTTTATTGGCGGGCATGGCAACCACAGCTCGCTTGAAGATTCGTGAACCGCGCGGCTCCGTGGCGCGCGTCACTGTGAAGTCGAAATCGGCGCCGACGACCAAACCGCGCCTGCGCTCGGTCGAGTCGTGGGAACAGCCGCGTCCCGTTCAGCCCGTGCGCTCGCGGTCGATCTCACCCGATCGACACGAGAGCCACTCGACGATGATGGCTTACCTCCAAGAGGTGCGACGCCATCCGCTCTTGACGCGCGACGAGGAGCACGAAATCGCGCTCGAGTTCGCGAAGACGGGTGACGCGAAGCTCGGGAGCCGCCTCGTGACGGCGAACCTGCGCCTCGTCGTCAAGATCGCGCTCGAGTATCGGACGGCGCGCCGCAACTTGCTCGACCTCGTTCAAGAAGGGAACGTCGGCCTGCTGCACGCCGTGCAGAAGTACGACCCCAACCGCGGCGTCAAGCTCGCGACGTACGCCGCTTGGTGGATCCGCGCGTACATCTTGAAGTTCATCTTGTCGAACGCGCGTCTCGTCAAGCTCGGGACGACGCAGGCGCAGCGTCGGCTGTTCTTCGGGCTGCGTCGCGAGAAGGCGCGGCTCGAGGGGCTCGACGGCGAGGCCGCGGGCACGCGCCAGCTGGCCGCCGCCTTCTCCGTGAGCGAGGCGGAGGTCATCGAGATGGAGCGGCGCCTGTCCTCGTGCGACACCTCGCTCGACTGGCCATCGCGCGGCGAGGACGGCGACGAGCGTCCGCGCGGCGACACCGTCAGCGCCGAGCCCGTGCACCGCCCCGACGTGCAGTCGGAGACGCGCGAGTTCAACGACGTGCTCACGCACGAGCTCCGTGTCTTCCGGCAGACGCTCGTGGGGCGCGACGCCGAGATCTTCGATGGGCGCCTCGTCTGCGAGGACGCGACGACCCTGGCCGACATCGCGACGCGCTTCGGAGTGAGCCGCGAGCGCGTTCGGCAGATCGAGGAGCGCCTCAAGATGCGCCTGCGTCGCCACCTGCGCGCCTCGCTGGGCGACGCCGTGCCGTCCGGCGCGTCGCGCGGCGAAGGCGCTTCGGCCAACGCCTGACGACAGCACGAGGTGCGGACTTCGCGCGCCTCTTTGGCCCTACCCAATACTGGTGCGCACGTCTCGTAAGCACGTCTCGTAAGCACGTCCGGCTCATCTCCGTCGCTTTGGTTTCGACCCGGTGGTACAGTCGAAATCCGTCTTCGTGCCTGCACGAGGATCCTACGGGGGGGGAAGGAGAAAGCGACGTCCGATGCTGAACATCCTTCTGGTGGACGATGAACCTGATCTGAGAGTTTCCCTGGGGCAGGTGCTGCGTGACGAGGGGCACGCCGTCGACATGGCCTCCGACGGCGAGGCCGCCATCGCGCGGCTGTCGGCGCGCTCATTCGATCTGGTCGTGAGCGACGTCAGGTTGCCCAAGGTCGACGGCTTGACGTTGCTGCGGCGGGTGCGGCGCGAGTTTCCCTCGACCGAGGTGCTGTTGATGACGGCCTAC
>DATAZS010000465.1:0-12004 GCA_036271915.1 Polyangia bacterium | reverse complement strand
GACTACCTCGAGAACGTCTACTACCTCGCGACGTACATGATCGCGGCGGGCGCGTTCGGGAACTATCCGTTCCACTTCATCAACGGCGTCGAGCGCGCGACGGGCGACATGACGAAGTGGAGCAACGCGTACTGGTTCTGGAACCAGCGCGACGTCTACAACTCGTTCCTCGCGTCGAACCACGCCGACGTCTTGAACGTGTTCAACAACATGTACGTCCGCAACACGACGGCGCTCAAGGCGTTCACGATGAGCCGGTTCGGCATCGACGGCCTGTGGGTGCCCGAGACGATGGGCTGGAACGGCAACGCCGACGGCAACTCGCAGTATACGAACGACATCTTTTCGACGGCGACGGAGGCGGCGCGCAACATGTACGCGCAGGCGCAGTACACGGGCGACGCGAGCTACCTCAAGAACACGGCGTACCCGTTCATGCGCGAGGTCGCGAAGTTCTACGTGAAGAAGTTCACGAAGGACACGGGCTCGGGCAAGTACGTCATGACGAGCTCGAACGCGCACGAGACGTACTGGGGCGTGCCCAACGCCATCACCGATCTCGCGGCCGTGCACAGCCTGTTCCCGGCCGTGATCGCCGTGAGCACGAACCTGGCCGTCGACGCCGATCTGCGCGCGACGTGGCAGGACCTGCTCACGAACCTCGTGGACTATCCCACCGACGCCACGACGTACCTGCCGCATCAGCCGCCCATCGCGCAGACGCACAACAACGAGAACGTCGCGTGCGAGCTCATCTGGCCGTACGACCAGACGGGCATCGGCGCGTCCGATCTCACGCGCGCCGTCGCGACGTGGAAGGCGCGCCCGTTTCCTTACGGCAACGTGTGGTCGCCCGACGCCATCCAGGCGGCGCGCCTCGGCCTCGGCGACGAGGCCAACGCGGGCATGAAGACGATGTTGCAGCGGTATCAGAATTATCCGAACGGCATGACCAACAACACGAACGGCGTGTTCGAGTATCTGGGCGTGCACCTGAGCGTCTTGAACGAGTCGCTGCTGCAGAGCTGGGACGGGAAGATCCGCGTGTTCCCGGCGCTGCCGACCGACGCGAGCCTCGTGACGCGCTTCACGCTCGCCGCGTCGGGCGGCTTCCTCGTGACGTCCGAGCGCGAGGGCGGCGACATCAAGTACGTCGGCCTCGCGAGCGCGCACGGCAACATGGCCACGATGATCAACCCGTGGGGCACGGCCGCCGTTCAGGTGCGCAAGATCGGCGTCACGGCGCCCGTCATGACGGCTTCGACGGCGTCGCTGACGTTCGCGACGGACACGGGCGGCGTCTACGTCGTCGAGCGTGTCGCGAAGCCGCTCACGAGCTACACGTTCTCGTTCCTCACGGGCAAGGTCAATCAGGGCAGCAAGACGCTGTCGAAGAACACGAGCCTCGGCGTCGGCGCGCCGCCGTGAAGAGCGTCCTGTGCGCCGCGACAGAAATTGCGCGTCACGGACACCAACGGAAATGACGATCGCGGGAGCTTTCGTGAGAGTCCGAATGGCGGCGGTCGTGCTCTGGGCGACCGTGGGCTGCGCGAGCGGCGCGGATCGCGGGGGCGCGGCGGGCGCGTCTGGAAGCGCGGGACACGTCGCCGGGACCGCAGGTGATGCGAGCGGCGTCGGCGGCAGCTCGGGGAGCGCAGGTTCAGCGGGCGCGAGCGGCTCAGCGGGCGCGAGCGGCTCAGCGGGCGCGAGCGGCACCGCGGGCGCGAGCGGTTCCGCGGGCGCGAGCGGTTCCGCGGGGACGAGCGGCACCGCGGGCGCGAGCGGCTCAGCGGGCGCGAGCGGTACCGCGGGCGCGAGCGGCGACATCGTGGGCAAGGTCACCGTCGGCTACCAAGGTTGGTTCGACGCCGCGAACGACGGCGCGGGGATCGATCCGCCGTGGTGGCACTGGACGACCGATCGCAACACGCCCACGCCCGCCAACATCTCGATCAAATCGTGGCCCGACGTGAGCGAGCTCGCGAAGACGTACGTGACCAGCTTGGCGAACCTCGGCAGCGGACACCCGGCCGCGCTGTATTCGAACTGGGACGCCTCGACCGTCGACACGCAGATCAAATGGATGCAGGACGCGGGCATCGACACGATCGCGCTGCAGCGCTTCGGCGACTTTCGCAACACGGGCGAGGCGCGCAACGTCGTCGCGACGAATGTGCGCCTCGCGGCCGAGGCTCATGCGCGCAAGTTCTACGTCATGTACGACATCAGCGGCTGGGACACCTGGCAGGACGATCTGAAGACCGACTGGGCGACGCACATCGTGGGCGAGCTGCACCTCACCGACTCGGCCGCCTACGCGAAGCAGAACGGGAAGCCGGTCGTCGCCATCTGGGGGCTCGGGTACACCGGCCACGTGGGCACGCCGCAGACGACGCTCGCCGTCGTGCAATATTTCCAGGGCCTCGGCCTCTACGTCATCGGCGGCGTCGGCAACGACTGGCGCACGGCGGACGGCACGCGCTGGTCGCAGGCCGGCTTCCTCGCCGTGTTCGACGCGCTCGACGCGATCTCGCCTTGGATGGTCGGCGTCGTCGGCGACGCCGCGGGGTCGGACGCCAACCGCACGGCCTACAACGAAGGCGACGTCGCGTACCTGCACGCGCGCGGCAAGCACTACCAGCCCTGCGTGCTGCCCGGCGATCTGCAGGAGCACCAGCGCCACCACGGCGACTTCATGTGGCACCAGCTCTACAACATGGTGCAGATCGGCTCCGACGGGATCTACATCTCGATGTACGACGAGTACAACGAGGGCAATCAGATCGCGAAGACGGCGGCGACGTCCGCCGACGTGCCCGCCGGCGCGGGCTTCGTGACGCTCGACGAGGACGGCACGGCGTGCTCGTCGGATTACTACCTGCGCCTCACGGGCGACGGCGGCAAGATGTTGAGGAAGCAGCTCCCGCTGACGTCCGTGCGCCCGACCTCGCCCATGTGAGAAGACAGATGCTTCGGGCGACCCCGGCGCGGGGTACCATGCGCCGTGGCCGGGACGCCTCCGAAGGAGTGGGTCGCGCGCGCCGAGGCAGCCCTCGCGCTCGGCGATTCGAACGCGACGCGCGAAGCGGTCGCGGCGCTGCTCGTCGAGATCGGCGACGAGCAGTCACGCCTGCGCGAGCGCTATGAGCTGCTGTCGTCGGCGTCGTTCGAGGGGCTCCTCATCCACGCCGACGGCAAGGTCATCGACATCAACGAACGCCTGTGCGAGATGCACGGCTACGCGCGCGACGAGCTCCTCGGCGCGAGCGACATCTTGCGCACGTGCGTCGCGCCTGAGGACGTGCCTGGCGTCCTTGCGCACATCGCGAGCGGCTTCCAGGGCGAGTACATCGTCACGGGCGTGCGCAAGGACGGGTCACGCTTCCGCTCCGAGGTGCTCACAAAGCAGGGGCGGCTCGGCCAGCGGCCCGTGCGCATCGGCGCCATCCGCGACGTCACGGAGCGCGAGCGCACGAACACGCTGCTGCGCGAGAGCGAGGCGCGCTTCCGCGAGCTCGCCGAGGCAGCGTTCGACCTCACGATCTTCAGCCGCGAGGGCGTCATCCTCGACGTGCGCGGCGCGACCGAGCGCGTGCTGGGCCGCTCGCGCGCCGAGCTCGTCGGGCGCAAGGTGTTCGAGTTCATGGCGCCGTCGGCCGTGCCCGAGGCGCAGCGGATGGTGAGCGAGAACCGCCTCGGCTTCATCGACGTCACGGCCATCGACGCCGCGGGCGACCTCGTGCCCACGCTGGCCCTCGTCGTGTCGGGCACGCTCGACGGCCAGCCCGTGCGCGTCGCGGCCGTGCGCGACATGCGGCCCGCGCAGCGCCTCGAGGCCGAGCGGCGCGGGCTCGAGCAGCAGGTGCAGCGCACCCAGCGGCTCGACAGCTTGGGCGTCCTCGCGGGCGGCATCGCGCACGACTTCAACAACCTGCTCACGGGCGTGCTCGGGAACGCCGAGCTCCTGCGCGATCGCCTCACGGAGCCCGACGATCAGGAGATCGCGACGGCGATCATCACGGCGGCGCAGCGGGCCGCGGCGCTCACGCGGCAGATGCTCGCTTATGCGGGGCAGCGCGATCTCGGGCGGCGCGAGCCCGTCGATGTCGGCCAGCTCGTGCACGAGCTGCGCGGCCTGCTCGGCGCGACGCTCTCGAAGAAGGCGGACCTCGAGCTTCGCGTCGAGGCGTCGGCGGTCGTCCTGGGCGATCAGGTCACGCTGGGCCAGGTCGTCATGAACCTGCTCACGAACGCCTCGGACGCCCTCGGCGATCGCCCCGGTCGCATCACGGTGCGCGTGCGGCACGTGAGCGAGGTCGACGCGCGCTGGGACGAAGCCCAGGGCGCGACGGTCGGCCCGGGTCGGTGGGTGCTCGTCGAGGTGGAGGACACGGGCGCGGGCATGGACGAGGCGACGCGCGGCCGCGCGTTCGAGCCCTTCTTCTCGACGAAGGAGCGGGGGCACGGGCTCGGCCTCGCGGCCTGCCTCGGCATCGTGCGCGCGCACGGCGGCGCGCTCCTCGTCGAGAGCGCGCTCGGACGCGGCAGCCGCTTCTCCGTGCTGCTGCCCGCGAGCGACGCCCCGACGACGGTCGACGGCGCGCCGCGCGCGCCCGACGCCGCGCGGCCGTGCCGCGTGCTCGTCGTCGACGACGAGGCCATCGTGCGCGGCCAGATGCGCCGCTCGCTCGAGCTGCGCGGCTACACCGTCATCGAGGCGGCCGACGGACGCACCGCCCTCGACGCGCTCGCGGCGTCCGACGTCATCGACGTCGTCATATTGGACATGACGATGCCCGACCTCGACGGCGCTGAGGTCTTGCTGCGCCTGCGCGCCGCGGGCTCGCGCATCCCCGTCGTCGTCTCGTCCGGCTACCTCGACGTCGCCGTCGAGCGGCGCCTGCCCCGCGGTCAGTTCCAAGGCTTCCTCGCGAAGCCCTACAGCGCGACCGAGCTCGTGAACGCGATCGAACGCGCCCGCGCGCGGCTTTGAGCGATGACATGACGCTTCGCGAGCGGTTGCGCCCCGGAATTCACCGCGTGTTGCGGCGCGTGGGTCAAATCCGCCGCCTCGTGCCGGTCATCTACGACTCCCGCGTGAGCCGCGTCTTGCGACGGATGCCCGGAGCGGGCGCGCTGTACGGCGACGGCTGGCACCGGCGGCATCCCTACGATCGCTTGAACGGAACCGACACGAGCGGCAGCGTCGTGCTGCAGATGCTTCGCACACACTCGGACCATCCCGCGCTGGCACACGCCACTGGTTACGGTGGGTCGCAGCCAAGCGTGGTTCGCGCGGCTTTGGATGCGTTGCCGCCGCTGTCGAACGCCACCTTCATCGACCTTGGGTGCGGCAAGGGGCGACCGCTGCTCTTGGCGGCCGAGCGCCCGTTCCGCGAGGTGGTCGGCGTCGAGCTCTCCTCGGAGCTGGCCGCCGTCGCGCAGTCGAACGCCGCCGTCATGCGCGCGCGGCGAAGCGGATGTCCGCCCATTCGTGTCGTGGTCGGCGACGCCGCGAGTCACCCGCTTCCATCCGGTGACGTCGTGCTGTTTCTCTACAACCCGTTCGGTGCTCCCGTCGTCGCCGCGGTCGTTGACGCCGTGGAGCGGGCCGTCGCGATCGAGCGCCGCGCCGTCTATGTCATCGGCTACAACCCCGTTCACGGCAGGTTGTTCGACGCGTCGCCCGTGTTGACCCGACGCTGGGCCCGCATGGTCCAGCACGCCGCCGCCGAGCGAGGCTATGGTCCCGACGGCGAGGACGCCGTCGTGATCTGGCAAGGCGGAGACGCTCCCGATCCGGTCGAGCGCGCCGATCTGCGAATCGTGCTCACCAACGCGGGAACCCTCGTCAAGTTACGGCCCTGAACTAGGCGTATTCTGGTGCCCGTGAGCACGGTCGAAGAACTGCTCGCCCAGAACCGGGTTCTGCGCGAGCGCCTCGAACAGTTGCAACAGGCGGCGCCCGAGCACGTCGATCCCATGATTCGGGCCGTCTTCGAGAACGCGCCGGCGTTCCTCAACGTGATCACGCCCGACGGCCGATCGATCTCGACGGGGCGAACCTCGGAGGCGTTCGGGTCGGTGATCGGGCGGACCGTCTTCGAATTCACCGATCCCGCCGAGCACGCGATGATGCGCGAGGTCTACGCGCGCGTCTGCGCGACGAAGCAGCCCGTCGTCTACGAGTCCGTGGGCTACGGCGAAAATGGGGAGCCCAACCACACCTACATCGTGCGGGCCGTTCCCGTCGTCGACCACGGCTCCGTCGAGGCGATCATTCTCGTGCCCACCGACATCACGGAGCGCGTGCGCCTCGAGCGCTCTCTCGCGCAGAGTCAGCAGCAGCTTCGCCTCGCGGTCGACGCCTCGCACGTGGGCCTGTGGAGCTGGGATCTCGCGAGCAACCGCGTGACCTGGGACAGCCGTCTGCTCGAGATCTACGGCATCGTCGAACCACCAGCCGACTACGATCGCTATCTCGAGCACATCCATTCTGACGACCGCCCGCTCGTTCAGCGTGTCGTCGAGCGCGCTCTGTCGACGGGCGTCTACGTGCCGGTCGAGCACCGGCTGACGCCGCGGAGCGACGGCGTCGAGCGCTGGGTGTTGGGGACCGGAACGTTGCTGCGCGACGCGGGCGGCAAGGCCACGGTGCTCATGGGCGGCTGCCTCGACATCAGCGAGCAGAAGCGCGCCGCGACGCAGCTGCAGCGGGCCCAGCGCGTCGAGAACCTCGGTCAGCTCGTCGCCGGGCTCGCCCACAACTTCAACAATCTCCTCGGCGTCATCATGCCCAACCTCGAGCTCTCGCTCGAGGGTGCATCGGCGGAGCAGGCGCCCATGTTGGACGCCGCGATGAAGGCGTCGGCGCAGGCCCGCGACCTCATCAAGCGCCTCATGTCGATTCCTGGCGGCGGCCCGGTCAGCGGCGACGGGCCGTGCGACGTCGGCGCCGTCATCGAACGCGCCGTCGGGATCTGTCGCTCGACGTTCCCGCGAGAGATCGAGCTCACGGTCGCGGGTCCTCTCGAGGTCGCCTGCGTCGCGATGCCCGCGAGCGATCTCGATCAGGTCGTGCTCAACCTGCTGTTCAATGCGCGCGACGCGCTCGAGCGGGCGCAAGCGCGTCGACGTGTCATCGAGCTGTCCGTCGAGCGCGTCGAGGGCGTCGCGGGCGACGCGCCGCAGATCGCGCTGCGCGTGCGCGACAACGGCGTCGGCATGTCTTCGTCGGTGCGGGCGCGGTTGTTCGAGCCGTTCTTCACGACGAAGCCCGGCAACCGCGGCAGCGGCCTCGGGCTCGCGGACGCCCTCATGCGCGTGCGCGCCGCGTCCGGCACGCTCGAATGCGAGAGCCGCGAAGGGGAGGGGACGACCTTCGTTCTGCGTGTGCCGGAGGCGCAGGCTTCCCCCAAGCCGCCTGCCGTCATCGCGGCGCCCAGCGGCTCACTCGGCGAGACCGTCCTCATCGTCGACGACGAGCCCGCCGTGAGCGCCGCCGTCGCGCGCCTCCTCCGTCGACAGGGGTACGCCGTGTTGGAGGCGCTCGACGCCGATCAGGCCCGCGCGACGCTCGCGGCGAACGGCGCCGTCATTCGACTCGTGCTGCTCGATCACTCGATGCCGAACGAGTCGGGCCCCGAGGCGCTGCCTTCGCTGAGGGCGCTCACCGACGCGCCCATCGTGCTGTTCACGGGCGGCGTCGCCGAGGTGCCGCCCGGCGCGGCGGGGCTGCTGCAGAAGCCGGTCGAGACGGCCGAGTTGCTGCAGATGGTCCGCGACACGATCGCGCGCGCGCGTCTTTCGGCCGCGACCCGTTAAAGCGCGGCCCGCGCGAGTTAACGCGCCGCGGTTCCGTTTTGACGACGCCGCGGTTATTGGGTGATCTCATCTTCTTTTCTCAAAAGCGTGAATTGACCGCTGATTTTGCGGAAAAAACGCATCGACCTTGTTTCGTCGGCGACTGAACGTGGGATATTGGTTGTCCCGACTCGAGAGCCTCCGCGCGCATCCCATTCGCGAGGCTCCTTTTGGTTCTCTTCGAGGAGATGTACTCATGGCGAAGCCTTACCGGTTCCTGGCGCTGGCTCCCTTCTGTTTGCTGGTCGCGTGCACGGGCTCCGAGAGTGGTGGGGGGCGAACGGGTTCGGCGGGCAGCGACGGCACGGCGGGATCGACGGGCCAGGCCGGCTCGGCTGGCGCCAGTGGATCGAGCGGCGCCACCGGCACGGCGGGCGATACGGGAACGGCGGGCGCCATCGGCGGCGCCGGGAGCACCGGCGCCGGTGGTTCCACGGGCACCGCGGGCAGCATCGGAACCGCGGGCGCCACGGGCACGGGCGGCGCGACGGGCACCGCGGGCAGCGTCGGAGCCGCGGGCACCTCGGGTACGGCAGGCGCGACCGGCACCGCGGGCTCGACGGGCACGGACATCCGGGCGCGCGGGATGAGCATGGGCTGCAACAAGGCGCCGGCCGGAAATGACTCGTCCTCGAACTTCGTGCTGAAGAAGATCAGCGTCACGGGGATCGTCAACCCCACCTATCTCGCGGGTGGCGCCATCTATAAGAGCAATGATTTGCCGCGCTCCGGAGGGTACGACTTTCAAAGCCGGCCCTACTCCGTGCGGCTCCCGAAGAACTACAACCCGGCGACGGCCTATACGCTCACGCTCGGCGGCGGCGGCTGCGGAGGCAGCGCCGAGGGCTTCGCGAGCGGCCCCAACGGCGGCTACCAGCCGGACAACAACAACACGGGCATCCAGGTCGGGCTCTCTTACCTCGCGGGTTGCTTCGCCGACGGTGGCCGCGACTTCGCGACCGCGATGCTGCACGACACGCCCGAGCTCGCGTACGTCAGGCAGGTCATCGCCGAGGTCGAGAACGACTACTGCATCGACAAGAGCCTCGTGTTCGAGAGCGGCACGAGCAGCGGCGGCTGGGAGACGTACACGACGGGCTGCGCGGCCACCGACCTCATCAGGGCCATCGGCCCCGTCTCGGGCGGCCTGCGTCTCACGCGGCCCGCGTGCACGGGCCCGCAGGCGGCGATCATGGTCGAGGCGCTGGCCGACACCGCGAATCCGATCGGTCCGATCGTTCCCGTCGATCAGAACCTCGACAGCCCCGGCTCGGCCGAGTCGCGCGACGAGATCCTCAAGCGCAACGGCTGCGTCGCGCCCGACTTCGTCTTCGACTACTCGGATACGACGATGAAGCTCGGCAACGCGCCCCACAAGGCGTGGGATCCCGCGTATCCCTACTGCGTTCAGTACACGGGCTGCCCCGCGGAGTACCCCGTCGTCTGGTGTGCGTTGGGCGGCGGCACGAGCTGCGGCCACCAGTGCGACAACACGGGCGGCGTGAGCTACAAGGCCGGCATCTGGAAGTTCTGGACCAGCCTGTCTCACCTTTGACCTCGCGAGCGCGGGCCACGGCGGTTGTCGTGGCCCGGCCGGCGTGACGTCTCGCTACGCCGGCCAGAGCTGCCCGCCGCCGTCGACGCGAAGGACTTGCCCCGTCACGTATGACGAGGCTGGGCCCGCGAGGAACGCGACGACGCCGGCGATGTCCTCGGGCCAGCCGTAGCGGATCAGCGTGCCGGACTTGACGTCGAGGGCCGCGTCGAGCGGGCGCGTCGCCGCGAAACGCGGCGTCACGGTCTGTCCAGGCGCGACGACGTTGACGCACACGTCGTAGGGGCGCAGCAACGCGGCCAGGCAGCGCGAGTACTCGTGCACCGCCGCCTTCGCCGTGCAGTAGATCGCCTCGGACGCGCGCCCCGCGAGTCCAGAGATGCTCCCGATGTTGATGATGCGGCCCGTCCGCCGCGCCATCATCGCGGGCGCGACCGCGCGGCAGGGGAGGATGCAGGCCATCAGGTTGCGGTCCAACACGGCGCGCAGATCCGCGACCGAGATGTTGACGGCGTCGTTCCCGTCGGGCTTGCCGCCACCCGGCCCGGTCGTGCCGCTCGCGCCGATGTCGCCGCCCGCGCAGTTCACGAGCACGTCGATCGGGCCGACGTCGCGCTCGATGCTCGCCGCGAGCTCGGCGACGCGAACGTCGTCCGTCAGATCGCCGTGAACGGCGCGAACGTCGGCGCCTGTCTCCGCCGCCATGAGCCGCGCGACCTCGTCGAGGGAGTCGGCCTCGCCGAACGCGCGGGACGACGTGGGCGTCGTCCCGTGCACGACGACGCGCGCGCCCTGCGCCGCGAGATGCCGCGCGACGACGCGCCCCATCCCTCTCGAGGAGCCGGTGACCCACGCGATCCGTCCCCGTAGCGCGTCGTTGTCCATGAGCGGTGCGTACCCCGGCGCCTCTGCCGCGGTCAACTGCGCTGACGAGCTTATCGCCGGGGATCGGCCGCCCGATCCAGCGACCCTCACTCACGACGCCGATGACCTCGCGGGGATCTCGGCGGCCGCGCTCGATCTCGACGCGCTTCCGTCGGAGAAGATCGTGAACCTGCTGCTCGAGCTCGCGGGCTTTCGCCGGTTCCACCTTCGCAGGACCGAAGGCCACATCCGCGCCGCGCTCGAGTCGCACGACGGCGCCTCGTCGACCGAATTCGCCTTCACGGTGACGAAGGGAATCTCACCCGAAAGGCCGCGTCCGGATCGAGATCGCGCCGCAGCGTGCGTGAGCGTACGACGGAGCGGGATAAGGGATTCGAACCCTCGACATTCAGCTTGGGAAGCTGACGCTCTACCAACTGAGCTAATCCCGCGGAGAATTGTCTTATGTCTCGATTCCCTCGCTATGTCAATTGGTTAGACGACCTGTCGGCTCGCCGATCGGCCTTAGGCTTGATGCGCCCGCGAGGCTGGACTGCGTTATCGTCGACCAGGCTGATACCCGTTGGACTTCCCTTGGCGCGTCTCCACCTTAGAAGCAACTCCGTTTACAACGGTTGAAGCTCACTGCGAATCCTTCTGCAGCGGATGGCACAGCTAGTCATCCACTGTTTCATCGTCCGGACCTGAATCTGGCGGAACACGACCGAACGCAGAAGAGAAGGCCGCCGGATCGTCCATTAGTCGGCGCGCTGCTCGTCGCTGCGCTGTGCGCGGCCTGCGGGTCTCGAACGCTCAAGCCGGGCAAAGACGGCGGCTCTGCCGGTCATGCCGGTGACGCCGCCGCAGAGACCGACGGCGCGATCGCACGAGCAGACGGCGGTGTCAACCTGGCAAACGACGCGCTGAGCGTGCGTGACGCCGGGCCCGACGCGCGATCGGATGGCGGCCGTGACCTGCCGCGCGATCTGTCGGGTGACGCGCGTGACGCGGGGGACACAGGACCTCTTCGCGTCGCGGCGAACGGGGTGCCGATTCCGCCGCCCGCGCTCGACCCCTGCGTGGCGCTCGATCTCCAGAGCGCGGATTGCAGCCCTAGCGGGACGTGCGCGCCAGTGTCGTGCGACTGCGGCGGGACTTCTCTCGTGTTCGCGGAGTGCACGAAAGATTGCACGACGTGCACGGGCAAGTGCGTCGCCGCGATCTCATGTGCGGCGGCCTGCGCCTTGGGCTCCAACGCGCCGCCGGAAGCGAGCAGCTGTCTGTTCGGCGCTGTGGTCATCAGCAAGCTCGGGTGCAAGTCCGACGCGGACTGCGCCAACGCCAAGTGTCTCGTGCCGCCGGACGCTGCCGTCGGAGAATGCACGACGGGCCTGCCGCGCTCGCCTTGCCTTGCGGACACGGATTGCACGCACCAAGCCAGCGGGCTTCCCTTGCCGGCCGAGGACCCCGCTTGTGTCGTCACGGCCCAGGGGGTGGGCGTCTGTGGGAACGCGGGGCTCGTCGGCGATCCATGCAACACCGACGATCAATGCTCGTCGCTCTTTCGTTGTGTGCTCACGCCGGGCGCCTTCGAGGGCGCGTGCAGCCGGGGCGAGAACGGCGACCTTTGTTTCACGAAGCACGACTGTGCCCCGTCGTACACGTGTCTGGCCATCGGCGGAGTGGGGCCGGCCCTGTGTACTTCCGGGATGACGGGAACCA
>DATAZS010000464.1:0-7279 GCA_036271915.1 Polyangia bacterium | reverse complement strand
GCGGCGCTCGACGACGATCCCGCCGTGCGCCGCCGGCGGTGGGTCGCGGCGTTCGGCGCGGCTGCGCTCGCCGTCGGGATCGCGGTGGCCGCGAACCGCCTCGGGTCGCGCGCGCGGACGTCGTGCGACGGCGGTGGCGCGCGCTTCGAGGGCGTCTGGGAGGTCGTTGGCGCGCCGTCGGCGCGTAAGCAAGCGATCCAATCGGCGTTCATGGCGACCGGAAAACCGTTCGCCGCCCAGGCTTTCATATCGACCGCCAAGCTGCTCGACGAGTATGTCCGGCGTTGGGCGTCGTCATATCAGGACGCCTGCGAAGCCACTCATGTCCGCGGCGATCAATCCGAAGAGGTGCTCGACCTTCGCATGTCGTGCCTCGACAACCGGCTCGGCAACGTGCGCGCGTTATCGGACGTGCTCGTACGCGCCGACGACGGGGTGGTGCTCAACGCGGTCAACGCCGCCGGCGCCTTGCCATCGCTCGATGGGTGCGCGGACGTCGCGGCGCTGCGCGCGGTCGTCAAGCCGCCCGTGGATCCCGCGACGCGCGCGCGCGTCGGCGAGCTGCGCACTGAGCTCGCGCGCGTCACGGCGCTCCGGGACTCGGGGCAGTGTGCTGCGGCCGAGGCGAGCGGTGTCCCACTCATCGCGGCGGCGCATGCCACGAAGTACCGGCCCCTCGAGGGTGAGGTGCTCGACACGATGGGCCTGCTAGGCAACTTCTGCAGCGATCCGAGTGTCTCCGTCGCGCGGCTCAAAGAGGCGTACGCGGCCGCCGTTGCAGGCCGTGATGACGCCGTAGCCGCCGAAGCCGCCGCCTGCGTCCCCATCCTCGACGCGAACCGATTGGGGCAGATCGCTGAGGCGCGCGACTGGGTCAACATCGGCACCGCCGCTCTCGAGCGACTTGGCGGCAACGCGCGTATCGAGGGGAACTTGCTCAGCGGCGAAGCCACTGTCTACGGTGCCGAGCACGACTACGATAAATGGGTGTCGACGACCCGGCAGGCCCAGGTCGTCACGACGAGGGCACTCGGCCCCGAGCATCCTCTCTCGATCGGCGCCCTCTCGAACCTCGGCGATGCGCTCGCTGGCGCGCAGCGATTCGAAGAGGCTCTCGAGGTCGACCGCGCGGCTCGCACCGTCGGCGAGCGCGTGCTCGGACGAGATCAACCGCAGGTGGCGAACACGATCAACAACGAGTGCGAAGTTCTAAACCACCTCCATCGCTTCGCCGATGCGCGCGTCGCATGTGAACGCGCCATCGAGATCTGGCGCGCCGCCGGCACAGGAGACGCCATCCAGTCGTACGGCCTCACGGGTCTGGGTCTCGCGCTGCTCGGCGCCGGGAAGCCCTCTGAGGCCATCGCGCCGCTCGAACAGGCCGTGGCGACCCGCGAGAGCAGCCGTCTCGCGCCCGAACTGCAGAGCGAGTCGCGCTTCGCGCTCGCGCGGGCTCTCTGGTCACGCACTGCGGATCGCCCGCGGGCACTATCTCTTGCGCGGCAGGCAAAATCCGACGTCGCGTCGAATCCAAAGGTCGCGGCCCCGATCGAGGCCTGGCTGGCCGATAAGCGTTAGCTCTCCAGGAAAGAAAAGATCGTTCGAATGCGAAGGCCGCTGATCAGACCTTGAGAGCGCGGTTGTGGTTGGTGTTGATGAGGCCGCCGGCCTTGATCGCAGAGCGAACCTTGAGAGCGCGGTTGTGGTTGGTGTTGATGAGGCCGCCAGCTTTGATCGAGGTCTTCACCGAGAGGCTGTTCGTCGTCGATTTGATGTTCATTTGATCTTTTCTCCGTGGCTCGTTGTTGCGGTTGGGTTGACCTCCACAAATGCAGCGGTCGTGCCAGCGCGAGCAGCCGCATTTCAGCGGCAACGGAAATCAAAGTCATATTTTCGAACGCGTTCTCTCGTCTTCTGCGTATGACTAGCTCTCGCGTAGTCATAGGAGCACCGTGTGCGCTTAGACATAGGCGCCTCGAAAACGTATTTTGCCGTACGTTCGGCGGTCGAGAGTAGGGACCGCGCGCTACAGAGTGATTTGCCCGAGGGCGCGCAGCTCGGCCTCGGGCGCGAGCTCTTGGTAGGCGAGCACGGCGAGGCTGGGATGGTCGATCTCGACGAGGCGGCGCACGTGACGACGGATCTCGGAGCTCGTCAGGAGAACGAAAGAGGGCGCGGATGAGCCAGGGGCCGACTGTCCCAGCGTGCGACCGATCGCGCTCACGATGTCGCGGGAGAGCTGTGGCTCGAGCGCGAGGTGGCTGCCGGTGGCCGTCTTGTGGACGGCGCCGCGGATCGTGTCCTCTATGAGGGCGTCGAAGGTATAGGCGGAGACCACGCCGTCCGCGCCTGCGTGCTCGAACGTGATCGCGCGTCGGAGCGCTGCGCGCGCGTGCTCGGCCAGCACGACGGGATCCTTCTCGTGCGCCGCGTGCTCCGCCATCGCGCCCAGCACGTCGGGCAGGTTGCGCAGCGAGAGGCCCTCCTCTAAGAGGCGGCGCAGGACATCGGTCAGGACGACGGGTGAGATCAGCTTGGGTACGACCTCACGCACGAGCGCGGGGTGCGTGCGCGTAAGGCCGTCCAGCAGCGCCCGGGTCTCGTCGACGCCGAACAGCTCGTGGCCGTAGCGCCGCATGAGCGCGAGCAGCTCGTCGCCGATGGGTGCGCCCACGCCGGCCACCGCGGGCGACATCGTTCCGCGCGCGAGCGGGATCTCGTTGAGTCGAATGACGAAGCTTCCGGCCGCGAGGGCCGCGTCGGCGCGCAGGGCCACGGCCGGCAGCGCGAGCCCGCGCTCGGCGAACAGACGCTCGCGCACGCTGGGCACGATCTCGGTCATGAAGGCGCCGCCGCCGTCTTGGGCGGTCGCGCCGAGCGGCGCCGCGAGATCGGACGCGACGTCGACGGTGATCGGCGTCGGCACGGGCGAGGGCGCGAGCGTGACGTCGGCCTCCGCCGTCGCCGCTGGCGCGCGCAGCAGACGCCACGCGATCATGCCGAGCGCGGCCGCGAGCACGAGGAACGGCAGCGCCGGTAGCCCCGGCACGGCGGCGAGCACGGCGAGCAGCCCGGCCGTGATGGCGAGCGCCTTCGGCTGCGCGAGCACCTGACGTCCGATGTCGCGTCCGAGGTGGCTGCCCTCGTCCTCCGACGCGACCCTCGTCACGATGATGCCCGCGGCCGTCGACACGAGCAGCGCCGGGATCTGCGCGACGAGGCCCTCGCCGATCGTGAGCACCGTATAGACGCGCCCCGCGGCGGCGACGTCCATGCCGCGCTGGAACACGCCGATGATGAGTCCGCCCACGACGTTGACGCCGAGGACGACGAGGCCCGCGATGGCGTCGCCCTTGACGAACTTCATGGCCCCGTCCATCGCGCCGAAGAGCTGCGACTCACGCGCGAGGGCCGCGCGGCGGGCACGCGCCTCGCGGGCGTCGATGTGGCCCGCGCGCAGCTCGGCGTCGATCGCGAGCTGCTTGCCCGGCATGGCGTCCAGCGTGAAGCGCGCCGCGACCTCGGCGACGCGCTCGGCGCCCTTCGAGATCACGATGAACTGCACGACCGTGAGGATCACGAAGATCACGGCGCCCACGACCAGGTTGCCCGCGACGACGAAGTTGCCGAAGGCGTGGATGACCTGGCCCGCGTCGGCCCGCAGCAGGATGAGGCGCGTCGCCGAGATCTCGAGCGCGACGCGGAAGAGCGTCGTCAACAACAGCAGTGTGGGGAAGGTCGCGAACTTGATGGCCTCGCCCACGTAGAGCGCGACGAGCAGCAGCGTGACGGCCGCGGCGATGTTCACCGACAGCAGCAGGTCGAGCAGCGCCGTCGGCAGCGGCACGACCATCATGGCGACGGTCGCGACGACGAGGCCCGCGAGCGCGAGATCGGCGTGGCGCACGAGCGCGGCGCGGACCTCTCCCACCGATTTCCCCCTCGTCTTCACCGGCGACGCCACGCGCCCGAAATAGACCGGGGCCGCGGCGGCGTCAAGCCCGAGGCGTCAGACCATCCAGCGCGGCAGGCGCGTGCGCAGCGCCTGATCGAAGCCGAGCACGCGGCCGGGCGGCGCGAGGACGAACAGCAGCAGGAGCGCGCCCATGAGGAGCGCGTTGCCCGGAGGCACGAGACCCTGGCCCGCGCCGAACGCGAACGAGAAGAGCATGACGGCGCCCAGGAACGACGCGAGGCGCGTCACGACGCCGAGCACGAGCGACGCGCCGATGACGAGCTCGCCTGCCGTGATGAGCGTGCCGAAGATCTTCGGGTGGTGGCGCGCCGCTTCGAACACGGGCACGAAGAACTGGTACGTCTTGTGCGCGTCGGCCCAGGCGTCGAGCGTGTGCAGGAGCGGGCCGCCGTGCAGCCAGTCGCCTTGGAACTTGCTCCAACCTTCGAGCACGAGGATGACGCCGCACAACAGTCGAAGCGGCACGAGAAACGCGAGCGGGACGCGCTCGTTCATGCGCGGCACACTAGCACGCCCGCGTGATAACGTCCGCGCGTGGCAGACACAAAGCGACCCACGAGCGCCGAGGCCGAGGAGATTCTGGGCCTGTATTTCCCCGTGCTCGATCACGGGTTCGTCTCGCTCGTCGACTACATGGGCACCGACGAGTGCATCGAGCGCGCCGCGCGCGTGAGCTACGGCTACGGCACGCGCAAGCAGAGCCTCACGCGCGGGTTGCTGCGCTACTTGCGCCGCCACAAGCACACGACGCCCAGCGAGATGGTCGAGCTGAAGTTCCACTGCTGCATGCCCATCTTCATCGCGCGGCAGTGGATCCGGCACCGCACGGCGAACGTCAACGAGTACTCGGGGCGCTACTCGCTCGTGCCGATGCTCTTCTACACGCCCGACGCCGCGCAGCTGCAGACGCAAAGTAAGAAAAATAACCAAGGGCGCAGCGGCACGCAGGTCGACGGCGGCGTGCACGCCGAGGCCGTGCGCCGCTGGAACGAGATCCGGCGCGCGAGCACCGAGACCTACGAGTGGATGACGGGCGGCGAGATCGCGCGCGAGCTCGCGCGCATCGACCTGCCGCTGTCGACGTACACCCAGTGGTACTGGAAGATCGACCTGCACAACCTGCTGCACTTCCTCACGCTGCGCGTGGACGGGCACGCGCAGTGGGAGATCCAGGAGTTCGGGCGCGTCATGGCGGGCATGCTCAAGCGCGTCGCGCCGCTGTCGTACGAGGCGTGGATCGACTACGACGTGTGCGGCGGCCACCTGTCGCGCATGGAGCTCGACGCGATCCGGTCGCTCGTCGCGCTCGACGGCGAGGGGATTCGCGCGACGGGCGGCGCGCTGTCGAAGGAGGCGCTGCTCGAGCGCGGCCTGTCGAAGCGCGAGATCGAGGAGCTGCTCGTCAAGCTGACGCCGCCGCGTGGCGTGCCGGACTTCGCGCTCGACGTCGCCGCCGCCAAGCCCGCCGAGCACTTCGCGGCGCGCTTCGCCGACGCAGTGCCCAAAGCTGATCGGACGCCGGATCGCCCGCCCGCCGACGGATGAAGCGCCGGTCGTTCGACGACGACGGACGACGAATTGTGGACTGTTTTCGGCGCCGCCGCGGTTCAACCCGGCATGACTAGATTCCTGCGTACGATCTCGGCCTTCGCGCTCATCTCACTCGCGGCCGGCTGCGCGACGACTCGAGCTGCCCGCGGCCCGTCGCGCCCCGGCCCCTCGCTCGACGCCGCGCGCGCCATCGTCGCGGCGCCCGATCGCTCGGCCGATGACCGCGCGCTCGACGGCGGGCGACACCCCGCGGAGTTGCTGGCGTTCGCCGGCGTGGGGCCGGGCATGCGCGTCGCCGATCTGCAGGCGGGAGGCGGCTACACCACGGAGCTGCTCGCGCGCGCCGTCGGCCCGACGGGCCGCCTGTTCGGCCAGAACAGCCCCTTCGTGCTCAAGCGGTTCGCCGAGAAGCCGTGGACGGAGCGCCTCGCCAAGCCCGTGATGTCGGGCGTCGTGCGCGTCGATCGCGACCTCGAAGATCCGCTGCCGCCCGAGGCCACGGGCCTCGACGTCGTCACGATGGTCCTCTTCTATCACGACGCCGTCTGGCAGAAGGTCGACCGCGCGCGCATGAACGCCGCGATCTTCCGCGCGTTGCGGCCGGGTGGTGCGTTCATCGTCGTCGACCACAGTGGCCGCCCCGGCACGGGCGCCACGGAGACGGAGACCTTCCACCGCATCGAGGAGTCTGTCGTCAAAGACGAGCTGTCACGCGCGGGCTTCCGGTTGGCCACCGAGGCGGACTTCTTGCGCAACCCGGCCGACACGCGCGACTGGAACGACTCGCCGCGCGTCGCGGGCGACCGCAGAGGCACGAGCGACAGGTTCGTGTTGAAGTTCGTCAAACCGTAGGCGCGGAGAGCGCGTCAGCTGAACGGGTTCTGCAGCGAGACGCCGAGGCCGGCGAGCTCGCGCACGTGGCGCGTCACGAGCACGAGGCCGTGGTGCGCCGCCGTCGCTACGACGAGCATGTCTGCTTGCGGGCGCATGCGCCGGCGCGCGGCGAGCTGACCGCGCAGCGTGCCCGCGAGCCGCGCGATGGGCGCCGTGACGTCGAGGACGTCGCAGTGATCCGCGACGAACGCGTCGAGCCAGGCGCGCAGGCGCGGTGACGGCCGCCGCGCGAGCCCGGCCGAGATCTCCTCCAGCGTGACGACGCTGAGCGCGATCCGGTGTGTCGCCGCCGCCCACTCGAGCACGCCCGCGTTCGGCTGCGGCCCCGCGAGCTCGCCCAAGATTCGCGTGTCGACGAGCGGCGCGGACGTCGGCGTTTCTTTCGCCGTCTCTTTCGAGAGCTCCTTCATCTTCGTCGGTCGAGGCCGAGGGCGTTGCGGCGGCGGGGCAGGGCGATCGGGCCGGCGAGCGCGCGCAGCGCCACGAAGGCGTCCGCGATCGTGCGGCGATCGCGCGCGGCGCGGCCGACGTCGAGCGCGACGAAATCGCGCGGCGCGATGACGATCGCCGCCGGTTCGTGGTGACGAAAAATCGCTTGCGGCTCCGTGGCGGCTGCCGCGAAGACTTCCGGCAGGCTCGCGCGCGCTTCGGCGACCGACCAGCGTCGGATCCGCTTCGTGAGCAGCGATGACATATTGTACATAATGCAGAACTATTTTGTACATCTCAACAATGACGCGTCTAAGGCCCGGCCTGCGCTAGGCTCCCGCGTCGTGCCCGACGCCCCCGAGACCGCCACCGATGACTCCCTAGAGATCCCGTTCGAAGAGGAGCGCCAGCTCGCGCGCGTGCTGCTCA
>DATAZS010000463.1:0-8656 GCA_036271915.1 Polyangia bacterium | reverse complement strand
CGTCGCCGTGGGGGCGCAGGGGCAGGATCTGCCCCAGGTCCAGGCGCCAGCGCCCATCTTGTATTCCGTCGTCCGCGGACAACCGACGGAGGTCGAGGCGTTCTTGCTCGACGCGGGCTGCTCGCAAGAGTGCCAGGGAATGAATATGACGGGTGTGTGCGCGCGTCCTTGATGCCGCGTCGAGCGGCCTGACCTCAAGAAGGAGATCGAACGATGACCAGTGAAATGAAACGGCGCGAAACGCGAGCCTTCGGGCTGCGCGGCAGCTTGACGGCGCTCTTCGTCCTCGCGTCGGCGGCGCTGTTCACGGGCTGCGGCGGCGGCGGAGGAGGGGCGTGCGGCCCCGGCGCGATTCAAGTGTCGTGGGACTTCACGGCGGGGTCGAGCGGCTGCTTCGCCGGAGACCAGGTCACCGTGCGGGTCGACGACAACAGCATGCTCGCCGACTTCGACTGTGCTACAGGGACCGGCATCGCGTCGGGGGTGGAGGGCGGCATCACTCACACCGTAGACCTCACGCTCTTCGACTCGGGCGGCGCCGTCGTCGCGGGGCCGTCACCCGTCGAGTCGGTGACCGTGCCGTGCGGCAGCACCGTCTCGGCCGGGATCTACGATTTCACGGACTGACGGCTCGCCGCAGCGGTGCCGCGGCGGCCCGCATGAGCTAAGCTAGCCGCGATGGCCGACATTCCCCGCAGGCGCGCCGCACGTCCACCTTGGATGGACGTCGTGTCGGCGCGCCTCACGCCCACGATCAAGAAGATCGTCGTCGCGCTGTCGTCGATGTTCGCGCTCTACGTCTTCGTGCCGGCGGCGCAGCCGCTGCTGGCGCGGCTCGCGCTCGGCCCGAACGCCCTGCGGCACGAGCCCTGGCAGCTCGTGACGAGCCTCGTCGTCGAGATGAAGCCGCTCACGTTCTTCTTCAACTTGATCGGCCTGTGGTTCACGGGCGCCATGGTCGAGCGCTCGGTGGGGACGCGGCGCTTCGTGACTCTGGTCTTGGGCGCGGGAGTCCTCGCCAACATCGCCGTCGCGGGCGTCGCGCAGCTGCTGTCCGTCGCGCCGGGGCCGGTCGGGTGCTGGCTCGTCGTGCATGCGCTCTTCATCGCCTTCGCGCTCGTGGCCTCGGCCATCGATCGCAACGTGCCCTTCATCGCCGGCATCATCGTCGCGACGCTCGCGGGGTTCTTCCTCGCGGCGCCGGGCGGCCTGCGCGAGGTCTACGGCACGTTTCGGGCGCGCCGTCAGCGCCAGCGCTACAAGGTGCTCGACGGCGGCATGCCGGGGCGGCCCAAGGCGCGTCCGCAGAAGTATTGGAATTAGCCCGGCGTTCGCGCCTTTTCTTGGACGCCCGCGCGAGCTAAGTTAGCGGACCAAATAGCTGGGGGAGCTGAGCGGTCCTGGTGGACCGGCCGGCTGAGAGGCGCGCCGAGACATTCGGCACCGCGCGACCCCTGAACCTGATCCGGGTAATGCCGGCGAAGGAAAGCGAGGCACGATGAGCTCGGGACAGTACGGCAGCAACGGCAACGCAGACGCAGCGAAGGCTGTCCAAAACGGCAAGCGCCTCGCGACGATCACGACCGATCCCGTCGAGGGGCTCACGCCGCTCGGCGAGCTGCCGGCCTCGGAGCGCGTCTACCTGACCGACGGCGATCTGCGCGTCCCCGTCCGCCGCGTCACGGTCGCCGACGGCGCCGAGCCGCCGCTGGACGTCTACGACACCTCGGGCCCGCGCACGATCGACCTGCACCAGGGCCTGCCGAAGCTCCGCCAGCCGTGGATCGATCGCCGCGTCGCGCGGGGCGACGTGAACTTCAGCCAGATGCACTACGCGCGCCTCGGCGAGATCACCGAGGAGATGCGCTTCGTCGCGCTGCGCGAGAACGTCGCGCCCGAGTTCGTGCGCGACGAGATCGCGCGCGGCCGCGCCATCATCCCCGCGAACATCAAGCACCCCGAGACCGAGCCCATGATCATCGGGCGTAACTTCCTCGTGAAGATCAACGCCAACATCGGCAACTCGGCCGTGACGTCGTCGATCGGCGAGGAGGTCGACAAGCTGCGCTGGTCGACGCGCTGGGGCGCCGACACCGTCATGGACCTGTCGACGGGCGACAACATCCACGAGACGCGCGAGTGGATCATCCGCAACTCGCCCGTGCCGATCGGCACCGTGCCGATCTACCAGGCGCTCGAGAAGGTGAAGGGCAAGGCCGAGGATCTCACGATCGACATCTTCCTGCAGACGCTCGTCGAGCAGGCCGAGCAGGGCGTGGACTACTTCACGATCCACGCGGGCGTGCTGCTGCGCTACGTGCCGCTCACGGCGCGGCGCACGACGGGCATCGTGTCGCGCGGCGGCTCGATCATGGCGAAGTGGTGCCTCGCGCACCACAAAGAGAACTTCCTCTACACGCACTTCGAAGAGATCTGCGCGCTCATGAAGAAGTACGACGTTTCGTTCAGCCTGGGCGACGGGCTGCGGCCCGGCTGCATCGCCGACGCGAACGACGCCGCGCAGTTCGGCGAGCTCGAGACGCTGGGTGAGCTCACTCAGATCGCGTGGAAGCACGATGTGCAGGTCATGATCGAAGGCCCCGGGCACGTGCCGCTGCACAAGATCCAAGAGAACATGGACAAGCAGCTCACGCTCTGCCACGAGGCGCCGTTCTATACGCTGGGGCCGCTCGTGACGGACATCGCGCCGGGCTACGATCACATCACCTCGGCGATCGGCGCCGCGATCATCGGGACGGCGGGCACGGCCATGCTCTGCTACGTCACGCCGAAGGAGCACCTCGGCCTGCCGAACAAGAAGGACGTCAAGGACGGCGTCATCGCCTACAAGATCGCGGCGCACGCGGCCGACCTCGCGAAGGGGCACCCGGGCGCGCAGCGGCGCGACGACGCGCTCAGCAAGGCGCGCTTCGAGTTTCGCTGGCAGGACCAGTTCAACCTGTCGCTCGATCCGGACACGGCGCGCGAGTTTCACGACGAGACGTTGCCGGCGCCCGCGGCGAAGGGCGCCCACTTCTGCTCGATGTGCGGGCCGCACTTCTGCTCGATGAAGATCACGCAGGACGTGCGCGACTACGCTGCGGCGCAGGGCCTCGCCGAGGACGAGGCGCTCGCCGCCGGCCTGCGCGAGAAGGCCGAGGCCTTCCAGTCGACGGGGCAGAAGCTCTATGTGCCGGACGCGGACGCGCCGATCGGTGGGGAGTAGCGTGGCTGATCTTCGCGTGCACGCGGCGCTTGCGGCGCTGTTGGCCGGCGCGCTGTCGCTCTCGGGTTGGGGTTGCTCGAACGACGCGGGACCCGCCGTGCCGGTCGATCCGGCCGTGATTTACGCGCAGAACTGCGCGCGCTGCCACGGCGCGACCGGCCACGGCGACCCCGAGATCAGGAAGACGATGCCGAACGTGCGTGACTTCTCGGACCCGACGTTTTTGGCGAAGGCGCAGACGGACGATCTCGTGCGCACCATCATGGCTGGCAAGGGACAGATGCCGGCCTTCGGCGCGAGCCTGAGCCTGCCAAAGCTGCAATCGCTGTCGGGGTACGTTCGCCGCTTGGGTCGCGCGGCGACGCCCTGACGTCCACGAAGTTGCGCGCCGCGCCGACGGACGCGACACTACGGCCATGAGGCTGCCGGCCGCCGTCGCGCTCGTGTGCCTGCTGGCCGGCGGGCCCGTCGTCGCGCACGAGCACCACGAGCACCACGTCGACGGTCGCCACCACCTCGAGAAGGCGAACGCGCTGGCCGACGACGGCAAGTGCGCGGCCGCCGTCAAAGAATACACGGCGGCCTACGAGAAGCTGCAGGACCCGATCGTGTTGTTCAACCGCGCCGAGTGCTACCGCCGGCTCGGCCAAAACGCCGACGCCGTCGCCGACTACCGCGGCTTCCTCGCGGGCTTCCCCGCGGCGCCCAACCGCGCCGAGATCGAAGCCCGCATCGCGACGCTCGAGAAACCCGCGCCGCCGCCGCCGGTGCGCGCGACGCGCGCGCCCGCGCCACCGCCCGTCGCGCGCGCCCCCGCGCCGCCGCCTCCACCACCGCCTCCGGCCGCTCCCGCGCCGCCGCCCGTCGCAGCCACGCCGCCTGCGCCCATGCCGTTCTTGCCGCCGCCGCCCCCCGCAGGCGGCGACGCGAAGACCCTCGTAGACGCGCCGAGCCCGCCCGCTGATACGGCGCCTCACGCGGAGGCGCAAGGCTCTCATTGGTGGATCTGGGCGACCCTCGCCGTGGTCGCCGTGGGCGGTGGCGTCGCCGGGTACCTCTACTTTCGTCCCAAGGATCAGCCGATCCCGACGACGTCGCTCGGGAGCTACAGGTTCTAGATGCTTCGTCTGCGCGTCATGACCTTCGGTGTTCTGCTGCTCGCGCTCGTGCCGGCGTGCAAGCAGCCCGACTCGATCCTGCTCATCGAGGTGTCGGGCCCCCAGGACATCATGGCGGTCCAGTTCTACGTCACGATGACGGCGGACGTCGCCCCCGTGGCGCGCTCGTTCTACGTGCCGCCCGAGCCCATGCCCAGCCAGAACACGATCGTGCTGCCGGCCAGCTTCACGGTCGCGCTCGATTCGTCGTACACGGGGCCGATCGCGATCTCGATCGAGGCGGTCGACGCCACGAAGTCACCGCTCGGGTCGGGCACGACAATGCAGCAGCACATCGAGCTCGGCGGCCAGACCATCATCCCCGTCGCGCTCACGGACGCGCTGCCGCCGGGAGGCGTCGACGCGGGAACAGACGCCGCGAGCGACGCTGGCGGTTTGGGCACGGCGGGCGCAGGCGGCGGTGGCCAGGGCGGAGAAGGCGGGCAGGGCGGATCCGACGGCGGCGACGCCTCCGACACCTCCTCCGACGGTCCGGGCTTGGACGGCGCGACCGACTGAGCCAGGATGGGGGCGGAACACGCCATGACCATCGCTTCATCGCTCTCGCTCCCGATCTTCGCCGACGCCGACGACTGGCGCTGGCAGCTGCGCAACCGCATCACGACGAAGGACGACATCGCGGCGCACCTCGCGCTCACGCCCGACGAGTCCGTCGCGCTCGACGCCGCGCCCGAGAACTTCCGCGTCGGCATCACGCCGTACTACTTCTCGCTTATCGATAAGGCGCACGTCGATTGCCCCGTGCGCATGCAGGTCATCCCGCGCGCGCGCGAGCTCGTCAACGAGCCGGGCGATCTCGTCGATCCGCTGGGCGAAGACAGCCACTCGCCCGCGACGGGGATCTTCCACCGCTACCCGGACCGCTGCCTGCTGCTCGCGCTCGATCGGTGCGCGATCTACTGCCGGCACTGCAACCGGCGGCGGCTCGTCGGCAAGGGCGAGGCGCCCATGCCGCGCGAGGATCTGGCCGAGGCGATCGATTACATCCGGAGGACGCCCGCGATCCGCGACGTGCTCATCTCGGGCGGCGACCCGCTCACGCTCGCGACGAGCCGCCTCGAGGAGATCATCAAGGCGCTGCGCGCGATCTCGCACGTCGAGATCATCCGCATCGGCACGCGCGTCCCCGTCGTGCTGCCCATGCGCGTCACCGACGAGCTGTGCGCCATGCTGAAGAAGTACCACCCGCTCTTCATCAACACGCACTTCAACCACCCGAAGGAGCTGACGCCGCTCGCGCGCGCCGCGTGCGAGAAGCTCGCCGACGCCGGGATTCCGCTCGGCAACCAGACGGTTCTCCTGCGCGGCGTGAACTCGTCGGTCAAGGTGCTGCGCAAGCTGTTCACGGAGCTGCTGCGTTGCCGCGTGCGTCCGTACTACCTGTTCCAGGGCGACGTCGCCGCGGGCACGTCGCACCTGCGCACGTCGGTCGAGACCGGCGTCGAGATCATGCAGCAGCTGCGCGGCCACATCTCGGGCCTCGCGATCCCGCACCTCGTGATCGACACGCCGGGCGGCATGGGCAAGGTCAGCATCGGCCCCGACTACGTCGTCTCGCGCGGCCCCGACAAGTGGACGCTGCGCAACTACGAGGGCAAGCTCGTCGACTACCCCCAGCCGGCCGACAAAGACGCGACCTGCGCCTACGACGAAATTTACTTCGGCGGCTGAGCCGGCGGCAGCAAGCGCGACATGTCGAGGTCGAGCTGGCTCGCGACGAGCGCTGCGAGCGAGTGGATGTCGGTCCTCGCGAGCCCCGTCTTGTCTTGCAGGCGCTCGACCATCTCGGACTGGACCTTCTCCCTCGCGTCGGCTAACCAGCGTGAGGCCGTCGATTGGCTCACGCCGTACATCTGACCGACCTGGGCGACCGACAGGCCGCTCACGAGATGGAGGCGCAGCACGAGCCGATCGCGCTCGTCGAGAGTCCCGAGCGCCGACGCCATCGCCTCCTCGAACGCGCCGCGGTACTTCACCTTGAGGATCGCGACCTCGGGGTGCAGCGGCAGCGCGGCGGCGGTCGCGTCCTGGGCGGCCCCTTTGCGTGCGCGGCGCTCGGCCTGCTCGGCGCGGATTGTCGTCACGACCTGGCGCTGCGCGACGACGGCGACCCAGCGATCGAGCGGCGCCTGACCGCCGTAACCGGCGATCTTCGGCGCCTCGGCGCCCGACCCCACGAGCAGAAGGTGCTTTAGCCGTTGCTCGATCTCGCGGCGCTCGTCTTCGCTCTTCGTCGCGCCCGCGACGGCGGCGCGGAGCCTGTCGCCGCAACGAGCCTCGAACACCTCGACCGCCCCCGGCACCCCGGTGGCACACGCGACTGCGAGGAACAGATCCTCGATGTTCAGAGAATCTGGGTCGGCCGCGTCGGCGGCCGATCGGGCCGCGGCTCGGGCCAGCTGCGAGGCGAACGCGTCGGCTCCGAGAGCGAGCGTCGGATGCGCAGCGTGACCGCGCGCCATCCAAGTCTCCAGCTTCGCCGCGAGGGCATCCGCGAGAGACCGGGTCGCCCCCGCATCCTCGAACGCCGCTCGAAATACCGCCTCCGGATCCACGGTGGGACGCTAACACGTCCCGCGCAAACGATTCCGACTCAGCCGAGCGCGAGGCGGTTGTGGTTGCTGCTGTTGAAGCCGCCAGCCTTGACGGCGGAGCGAACCTTGAGGCCCGAGCGGTTGTGGTTGGCGCCGTTGAAGCCACCAGCCTTGACGGCGGAGCGAACCTTGAGGCCCGAGCGGTTGTGGTTGGCGCCGTTGAAGCCACCAGCCTTGACGGCGGAGCGAACCTTGAGGCCCGAGCGGTTGTGGTTGCTGCTGTTGAGGCCGCCCGACTTGATGCTCGTCTTCACGGTGAGGCTCGTCTTGATGGTGTTGGTCTTCATGGTCTTGGTCCTTTGCGATGTGTGGGTGGGCGGCTTCGATGTCGTCCGCTCTCGCCTCATGGTCGCTTTAGGCACACAACCCATCCGCATTTAAAGACGCATTGCGTTGGCGGGCGGCGCTGACCAGATCCTATCTCCGCGGTATCATTCGCGACCCGGATGGAGGACGCCGCCGCCTGTCCCAGTGAAGACGTCGTGTTGGCCTTCGTGGAAGGCCGATTGGGCCAGGACGGGCGCGCGTCGGTCGTCACGCACCTGGACGGCTGCGTGAGCTGTCAAGACGTCGTCGCGAGCGTCGCGCCCGACCTTCTGTCACGCGCACAGAGCCCTGCCGAGTCGCCTTTGGCGCGCGACAGCGCCCTGTCGCGCGGGGCGACGATCGGACGATATGTCGTCCTCGCGCTCGTCGGGCGCGGCGGCATGGGCGAGGTCTACGCCGCCTATGACCCCGAGCTCGACCGGAAGATCGCGCTCAAGATCCTGCACGGCGGCGGCGAGGACGAGGCGGGCCGCGCGCGCATGCTCCGCGAGGCCAAGGCGATCGCGCGTCTTTCCCACCCGAACGTCGTCGTCGTGCACGACGCCGGGACGATCGCCGAGCGCGTCTTCATCGCGATGGAGTTCGTCGAAGGTCGGACCTTGGCCGCGTGGCTCAAGGAGAAGCCGCGCCACTGGCGCGAGGTCCGCGACGTCTTCCTCGTCGCGGGGCAAGGGCTAGCGGCGGCGCACGCCGCGGGCCTCGTGCATCGGGACTTCAAGCCCCAGAACGTCATGGTCGGCCAGGACGGCAAGGTGCGCGTCATGGACTTCGGTCTCGCGCTCGCGAGCACGGATTCCGCGGGCGCAGGCGACCCACGCCAGCTGGATGTCTCGGAGCCGCCCCGCGGTACCAGCGTCGCGCTGACGCGGACGGGGACGTTGATGGGCACGCCAGCCTATATGGCGCCCGAGCAATTCCTCGCCGAGGCCGCCGACGCGCGCACGGATCAGTTCAGCTACTGCGTGGCGCTGCACGAGGCGCTGTACGGGGAGCGGCCCTTCGCGGGATCGTCGTTGACGGAGATCGCCTTCGCCGTCTCGCGCGGCGTGTTGGTGGAGCCGGCGCAGCGAAACCGCGCGCCAGTCTGGCTCCGCCGCCTCGTCGCGCGGGGCCTGCAGCCCGAACCCGCGCGCCGATGGGCGACGATGAACGAGCTGCTCGCCGTCCTCGCGCGCGATCCTGCGCGCACGCGGCGTCGGTGGCTCGCGGCCGCTGGCGTGCTGATGTTGCTCGTCGCCGCGCTCGTCGTGCAGCATCTGATGGCTCGGTCGCAGGTCGCGCTGTGCCGGGGCGCGCCGGCCGAGCTCGCGACGGCCTGGGAGCTGGGGGGC
>DATAZS010000462.1:0-4673 GCA_036271915.1 Polyangia bacterium | reverse complement strand
GCTCGCCGTGGGCGCGCGCGTCTTCGTGCCCTCGATGGGCGCGCAGGGCGTCGTCGCGCGCGCCGCCGACGCGCGCGGCCGCGTCAAGGTCACGGTGGGCGCGCTCACCGTCGAGATCGCCGCCGCCGATCTTGGGCAAGGCGCCGTCGCCGCGAAGGCGCGCCGCCCGTCCGCGCCCGCGGGCCACGTACGCGGCAGCGGCCCCGACGAGCTCGCCATCGCGCTTCAAAACACGACCAACACGCTCGACCTGCGCGGGCAGCGCGCCGACGAGGCCCTGCGCGCCGTCGAGTCGTTCCTCGATCGCGCCGCGCTCGAGGGCACGTCGCCCGTCATCCTCGTGCACGGCCACGGCACGGGTGCATTGAGGAAGGAGGTCCGCGCGTACCTCGTCGGCTCGCCCTACGTCGCGCGCTGGATCCCGGGCGCGCCGCGCCAGGGCGGCGACGGCGTCAGCATCGTCGAGCTCCGCTAGCCGCGCATCTCATCGATGAATGTTGGTATGGTCGCGCGCGGGGGTCATGGGGCACGTCAATTCGTTGGTTCGCGCCGAGCAGGTGAGGGCGCTGTATCGGGTGCTGGGTGAGACGCGGGAGATCCTGCGGACGGACACGCGCGCGCGCGCCAAGCAGCACGCCATCGGCGGCCTGTGCGGCATCGTGGGCGCCAGCATCGGCGCCATCATCGTCGACGCCGACCACGGACCCGGCCGCGGCGGCCGCCTCGTCGAGATGAACGGCCACGGCTTCGAGGGCAACGACATCCTCGACATGGCCGGCGACTACCTCAAGCGCGGGCCGCTCGTCGATCCCGCGCTCGTCACGATGCGCGAACGCACCGAGGACGTCGTCTCGCTGCTGCGCGAGGAGCTCGTCGACGATCGTGGCTGGTTCGGCTCGGGGTTCGTGTCGGAGACGCGCAAGAAGGCGCGCGTCGGCGACGCGATTTACTCGAAGCGCCGCGCCGGGGCCCACCAGATCGACGGACTGTGCGTCAACCGCCCCTGGGGCGATCGGCCGTTCGTCGCCGAAGATCGCAACCTCGTGCAGCTGTTTCAGGTGGAGGCCGACTGGCTGTACGCCGCCAACGACGGCGCGGCGGGGCCGACGCTGTCACGCCGCGAGCGCGAGACGCTGACCTTGTTGCTCGCGGGCGCGAGCGAAAAAGAGATCGCGCGCCAGCTCGGCCTCAGCCCGCACACGGTGCACGGCTACGTGAAGGCGCTGTACCGCCGCTTCGGCGCGAACAGCCGCGCGCAGCTCCTCGCGCACTGCCTCGGCGGCGCGCGCTAGCCCCCGGACCGATTCTCCCGCACGACGGCTGCCTACCTTGTGCTACAGTGAGCCGTTTGTTTGTATTTCTGGAAAATCCACGACTTCCGGCCACTTCACGCGATCCTTCACGACTTCGACAGCCCCCGAAAGGTAGTTTGCAATGACGTCGATTCTCGGTCCCGGTCCTCAGGGTCTCTACGACCCCAGTCAGGAGCACGATGCCTGTGGCGTCGGCTTCGTCGTCGACATGAGGGGCCGTAAGTCCGCGAAGATCGTCAAGAACGCGCTCCAGGTCCTGCTGAACCTCGAGCACCGGGGCGCGGTCGGCTGCGAGATCAACACGGGCGACGGCGCGGGCATCCTCATCCAGGTCCCGCACAAGTTCCTCGCGGGGCAGTGCGATCGCCTCGGCATCAAGCTGCCGCAGCCGGGCCACTACGGCGTCGGGTCGGTGTTCCTGCCCACGGAGGGCACGAGCCGCGCCGGGTGCGAGCGTCTCTTCGAGCAGGCCGTGCGCGAGGAGGGGCAGATGCTCCTCGGTTGGCGCGACGTGCCCACCGACAACTCGATGCTCGGGCCGACCGCCGTGAAGTCCCAGCCCGTGATTCGCCAGATCTTGATCGGCCGCGGCGCCTCGATCGAAACGGACGAAGCCTTCGAACGTAAGCTTTACGTGATCCGCCGTCGCGTGCGCCAGGACGTGCGCCGGTCCGAGCTTCCAGAGCGCGCGCACTTCTACGTCCCGAGCCTCTCGTCACGCACGCTCGTCTACAAGGGCATGCTGATGTGCGATCAGCTGCCGAAGTTCTTCACGGACTTGCAGAGCGACGACATGGAGTCGGCGCTCGGCCTCGTGCACTCGCGCTTCTCGACGAACACGTTCCCCAGCTGGGGCCGCGCGCACCCGTACCGCATGGTCGCGCACAACGGCGAGATCAACACGCTGCGCGGCAACGTCAACTGGATGCACGCGCGCGAGAGCATGTTCCAATCGAAGGTCTTCGGCGCCGACCTCGCGAAGTGCCTGCCCGTGATCGACGCCGACGGCAGCGACTCGGGCAAGTTCGACAACGTGCTCGAGCTGCTCGTGCTCGCGGGGCGATCGCTGCCGCACGCGATGATGATGATGATCCCCGAGCCGTGGTCGAACCACGAGTCGATGCCGCAGGCGCGCAAGGACTTCTACAACTTCCACGGCTGCCTCATGGAGCCGTGGGACGGTCCGGCCGCCGTGGCGTTCACGGACGGCATCCGCATCGGCGCGACGCTCGACCGCAACGGCCTGCGCCCCAACCGCTATTACGTCACGAAGGACGGCCTCGTCGTCATGGCCTCCGAGGTCGGCGTGCTCGACATCCCGTCCGAGGAGATCGTCCAAAAGGGACGGTTGCAGCCGGGCCGCATGTTCCTCGTCGACACGAGCCAGGGCCGCATCGTGAGCGACGACGAGATCAAGCAGGAGATCGCCAACGCGCACCCCTACGGCGTGTGGCTCAAAGAGAACATGATCACGCTCGGCGATCTGCCGAAGCCGCCCGTCGTCATCGAGCCCGATCACGAGACCGTGCGCCGGCGCCAGGAGGCCTTCGGCTACACGACCGAGGACATGAAGGTCCTCATGGGCCCCATGGCGACCGACGGCGTCGAGGCGACGGGCTCGATGGGCACCGACACGCCGCTCGCCGTGCTGTCGAACAAGACGCAGCTGCTGTTCAACTACTTCAAGCAGCTGTTCGCGCAGGTGACGAACCCACCCGTCGACGCCATCCGCGAAGAGATCATCATGGCCGTCGACACGGCGATCGGGCCCGAGGGCAACCTGCTCGAGCCGACGCCCGAGTCGGCGCGCCAGATCGAGCTGCCCACGCCCGTGCTGCGCAACGAGGAGCTCGAGAAGCTGCGCAACCTCGGCAAAAACCCCGGCGACTCGCACGGCTTCAAGTCGGCGACGCTGCCGATGCTGTTCGACGTCAAGGCGGGCGGGCGCGGCCTCGAGGCCGCCGTCAAGGAGCTGCGCGCCGCCGCGAGCCAGGCCATCGCCGACGGTAACAACATCATCATCATTTCCGACCGCGGGCACGATCAGGATCGCGCGCCCATCCCGTCGCTGCTTGCCGTGGCCGCCGTTCAGCACCACCTGCTCCGCGAGGGCACGCGCACGCGCGTCGGCCTCGTCATCGAGAGCGGCGAGCCGCGCGAGGTGCACCACTTCGCGCTGCTGCTCGGCTACGGCGCGTCCGCCATCAACCCGTACCTCGCGTTCGAGACGCTCCACGATCTCGTGCGCCAGGGCATGCTGCCGGGCGGCGACGCCGACAAGGCCGAGCAGAAGTACGTCAAGGCCGTCAACAAGGGCATCGTCAAGGTCTGCTCGAAGATGGGCATCTCGACGATCCAGAGCTACCACGGCGCGCAGGTGTTCGAGGCCATCGGCCTCAACGGCCCGTTCGTCGAGGAGTACTTCACGTGGACGGCGTCGCGCATCGGCGGCATCGGCATCGACGAGGTCGCCGAAGAGGTGCGCCGCCGCCACGAGCGGGCGTTCCCAGAGCGGCCGTTGGCCTCTCCGACTCTCGATTCCGGGGGGCAGTACCAGTACCGCCGCAACGGCGAGTACCACCTCTTCAACCCCGAGAGCATCCACAAGCTGCAGTACGCCTGCCGCACGGGTACGTACTCGGTGTTTAAGGAGTACTCGAAGCTCATCGACGACCAGGCGACGCAGCTCGCGACGCTGCGCGGGCTCATGCAGCTCAAGTCCGACCGCAAGCCTGTTCCGATAGACGAGGTCGAGTCGGTCGAGCAGATCGTCAAGCGCTTCAAGACGGGCGCCATGTCGTACGGCTCGATCAGCAGCGAGGCGCACGAGACGCTCGCGATCGCGATGAACCGCATCGGCGGCAAGAGCAACACGGGCGAGGGCGGCGAGGACCCGAAGCGGTTCGTGAAGGACGCCAACGGCGACTCGCGCCGCAGCGCCATCAAGCAGGTCGCGTCGGGGCGCTTCGGCGTCACGAGCCAGTACCTGCTGTCGGCCGACGAGATCCAGATCAAGATGGCCCAGGGCGCGAAGCCGGGCGAGGGCGGGCAGCTCCCGGGCTCGAAGGTCTACCCGTGGATCGCGAAGGTGCGCTTCTCGACGCCGGGCGTGGGTCTCATCTCGCCGCCGCCCCACCACGACATCTATTCGATCGAGGATCTGGCGCAGCTCATCCACGATCTCAAGAACGCGAACCCGCGCGCGCGCATCAGCGTGAAGCTCGTCGCCGAGGTGGGCGTGGGCACGATCGCGGCCGGCGTCGCGAAGGCGCACGCCGACCTCGTGCTCATCAGCGGGTACGACGGCGGCACGGGCGCGTCGCCGCTGACCAGCATCAAGCACGCGGGCGCGCCGTGGGA
>DATAZS010000461.1:0-4279 GCA_036271915.1 Polyangia bacterium | reverse complement strand
GTGCTCGCCGGCCGGCGTCTGCGGCGCGGCGGCGAGGCTGGCCTTGAGCGCCTCCATGAGATCGATGATGCGCGCGGGCTGCGGCTCGGGCTCGGACGTCGCGATGTCCTGGCCCTCCATCTTGCGCTTGATGTCCGACTGGATGCGTTCGCGCACGTCGTCGTGGTACAGCGTCGGCTCGAAGGTCTCGGACGCGATCTGATCGATGAGCTGGCGCGCGAGCTTGAGCTCGGGCTCGCGCACGTCGCCGTCGGGCAGGGGCACCTCGGACAGCGGGCGCACCTCGTCGGCGTACAAGAGCTGCTGCAGCACGAGGCCGCCCGGCTTCTCGACCGTGGGACGCACCATGACGAGGTACTGCTTGCCGCGCGCCGCGTAGCGCGCGAGCGCCGCGCGGCCGCTCTCGCGCATCGCTTCGGTCAGCAGCATGTACGCCTTCTCGCCGCCTTTTTCGGCGCTCAGGTAGTACGCCTTGTCGAAGTAGACCGGATCGATCGACGACACGGGCACGAACTGCGCGATGTCGATCGTCTCGGTGGCGCGCTCCTCGAGGGCCTTGAGCTCCTCGGGCGTGAAGGTCACGTACTGGTCCTTCGAGATCTCGTAGCCCTTCACCATCTCGTCGCGCGCGACGAGCTCGTTGTCGCGCGGGCAGATGTACTGCTGCTTGACGCGCGTGCCGCACTTGGCGTGCAGCAGGTTGAACGAGATGCCCGCCGACGCTTGCGTCGCCGAGTACAGCTTCACCGGGATCGAGACGAGCCCGAACGAGATGGTCGCTCCAGCGATTGCACGCGCCATGTAGGTAATTGTACCCCTCTGTCAGACCGAGACAAATTCTCGCACGAGACGCGCGCGGGCGCCCGTCAGGCGACGAGCGCGCGAAACTTGGCGGCGAGCTTGGGACCGACGCCTTCGTCTTCGTGCTTGAAGAAGACGTAGGCCGACTGCCACGCGCGCGCCTTCACGCGCTCCGCCCAGACGGCGAGCGCCGCGTCGTCGTAATCCTGACGTCGCAGGCGCAGGTAGCCCCACGTCGACGTCTCCTCGATTGGCGTCGCGAGATCTTCCGACTCGGCGAGGCAGAGCGCGACGTCGCGCGCGCGCAGCGCCTCGTATACGTCGGGCGTGAACCACGACGCGTGCCGGAACTCCATCGCCGCGCGCAGGCCGGGCGGTAGCTGCGCCAATGTAGATAGGAACTCCTGCAGGCGCGGCAGATCCTTCTTCATGAAGGGCGGCAGCTGAAACAGCACGGGGCCGAGACGTTCGCCGAGCGTCGTGGCCGCCTCGCGCAGGCGCGTCAGGCTGTCGCCGACATCGGCGAGCTTCTTTTCGTGCGTGATGCGGCGCGGGCTCTTGATGGCGAAGTGGAACGTCGGGGGCGTCTCGGCGGCCCACTTCGCGAGCATGTCGGGCGCGGGCATCCGGTAGAAGGTGTTGTTGATCTCCACGGTGTCGAGGCGCTCCGCGTAGTAGGCGAGCATCTTCGCGGCCGGAAACTTTTCCGGATAAAAGCTGCCGCGCCAAGGCGTGTAGCTGAAACCGCTCGTGCCTATATAGATTCGCATCGGGTTTGCCAGTCGACGCCGCCGACGGGTAAACTAGCAGCAATGGCGAAGAGCCGCGTCGCCAATCCGTTCGAGGATACGACCCGCATGGCGCCCGCGCCGGGGCCACAGGCCGGCGAAGGAAACGCCGCCTATCTCGTCGTGCTCGCGGGCTCGAACGTCGGCGAGATGTACAAGGTCGAGAAGGAGCGCACCGTCATGGGGCGCGGCGAGAGCGTCGACATCCGCCTGTTCGACGAGGGGATCTCGCGCGAGCACGCCCAGGTCGTGCAGGAGAAGAAGCCGGACCAGACGGGCGGCACGCAGAGCGTGCTCGAGGACATGGGCTCGACGAATGGGACGTTCTGCAACGGCGCGCGCGTGCAGCGACAGGTCCTGGCCGAGGGCGACAAGATCCTGCTCGGGTCGACGACGATCTTGAAGTTCAGCTATCAGGACAAGCTCGACGAGATGTTCCAGCGCCAGATGTCGGAGTCGGCGCTGCGCGACGGGCTCACGAAGGCGTTCAACAAGCGGTATTTCACGGAGCGCATCGAGAGCGAGTACCTGTACGCCGTGAGGCACGACGCGCCCGTGTCGCTCATGTTCATCGACATCGATCACTTCAAGCGCATCAACGACGTCCACGGCCACCCGGCGGGCGACTACGTGCTCGTCGAGCTCGCGAAGCTCGCGCACGGCTGCCTGCGCAACGAGGACATCTTCTCGCGCTATGGCGGCGAGGAGTTCGCCGTGATCTCGCGTGGCACGGACGTCGCCGAGTCGCAGGCGCTCGCCGAGCGGCTGCGTCGCGCCGTAGAGGCGCACGCGTTCTCGTTCGAGGGCAAGCCCATCTCCGTCACGATCAGCGTGGGCGTGGCGCGCGCACCGCGCGCGGGCGTGACATCGCCCGCCGATCTGGTCGCCGTCGCCGACGAGACGATGTATCTGGCGAAGCGCTCGGGTCGCAACAGAGTTTGTGTCGCGGGAAGCCGCCCTCAGCCCTGAACCGTCGCTACTCGGTCAGCGACGCGGGGCGGGGGAGGGCGGCGCGGAGGCGGCGCAGGTACTCGGCGCGCGAAATCGTCGTCGCGCCCATGCGCTCGAGGTGGGTCGTCTGCACCTGGGCGTCGAGCAGCGAGAAGCCGCCCGCGCGCAGGCGCTCGATGAGGTAGGCCACGGCGGCCTTCGAGGCGTCGGTGCGGCGGTGGAACATCGACTCGCCGCCGAAGAAGCCGCCCAGCGTGACGCCGTAGAGGCCACCCACGAGCGCCTCGCCCTCCCAGACCTCGATGCTGTGCGCGAGGCCGCGGCGGTGGAGCTCGGCGTAGCCGCGCAAGAAGTCGTCGGTGATCCACGTCGCGGGGCGCTCGACGGTCACTTCTCCGCAGGCGCGCATGACGCCGCCGAAGTCGCGATCGACGGTGAAGCGCCACCCCGCGCGGCGCGCGCTGCGTCCGATCGTGCGGTGCGGGCGCCACGTCGCGAGATCGAAGACCGCGCGCGGGTCGGGAGACCACCAGGTCACGGCGGGATCGGACGACCACGGGAAGATGCCGGCGCGGTACGCGGCGATCAGGCGATCGGGCTCGAGCGTGCCACCGATCGCGACGAGGCCGTCGGGCCAACCTTCGAGCGCCGCGCCCTCGTCGGCGTGGATCTCGCCCAGCGCGGCGGCCTCCGAGAGGCCCTCGTCGAGCACGGGCGGGCTGCGCGATTCGTCCACGTCTTCATTTTACCGCGAGCGGGGCCGGTTCGCCTGCGGCGGCCCAAAATTCGTCGGCGCGCCGGTTTTCAAGCTCAAAGAGCGGCGCGTGGCGGTCGCCTAGAACATGAGGCCCGCGGGCGCTCCCGCCTTGCGCAGCGTGTTCTCGACCTCGCCGTCGAACCCCGTGGGCTTCGTCGGGCTCTTCTTGAGGTAGGCGTCGCGTTCGGCGGACGCCTTCGCGATCCGGTCGAGGACGTCGACGCGCGCGCGCGACTTCTCGGCGACCTTCTCCCTGCGCTCTTCGGGCGGCAGGTCCGCGAGCGACTTCGGCAGATCGGCGGACGGCACCTTCGCGATGTCGACGCGCCCGCTCGCGACGCCGCCCACGAGGTCGTCCAGCGTCTCGCTCTCGTCCTTCTTCGCCGAGAGGAAGCCAGCGCGCGCCGCCTTGACCGAGACGGGCGCCGCCGCGGCCGCCGCGATCGCCGCGCGCGTCGCCGCGCCTTTGCCGCCGTATCCGACGACGGTGTCGGAGAGCTCGTCGTGCAGCCGCGCGAGCTCCTCGTCATAGGGCGTGCGGCGTTCGTGCATGCCGCCGTTTTGATCGATCGTGAGGAACTCGCCGTGGGCGATCGACGCGATCTTGCGCCAGTAGGTCGCCGTGTCCGGATCATTGCCGCAGCGGATGGCGTGGATCTGGATGCCGCGCGCCGCGGCCGCGCGCGCCGCCTTCACGTAGTCGTAGCCGTCTTGGTAGTCGAGGTGCGGCGGCGCGTCGCCCACGAGGTAGATGAGGCGGACGGCGTTGTTGGCGGCCGACGACCACGACATGTCGTGCACCGCCTCGTGCAAGGCGCGCGCGACGTGCTCGGGCGTGTCGCCGCCGCCGTCGGCGTTGAACGACAGCAGGCGTCGATAGACGCGGTCGAGGTTGGCGTCGAGATCGTAGACCCGCGTGACGTAGGCGTCGCCGACGTCACGATAGGCGACGAGGCCCACGCGCACGTCGGGCGTCGGCTGC
>DATAZS010000460.1:0-5722 GCA_036271915.1 Polyangia bacterium | reverse complement strand
GCGCCCGAGTCCGTCGCGTCGTCCTTCTTCTTCATGTGGATCGACAGCGGCATCTCGTTGATGACCCGCTGCTCATAGTCCTCGTAACCGTCCTTGCGCAGGATGAGGCGCAGCGAGTTGCGGCCGTTCAGATCGATGGGCAGCGTCACGGGCGTCGCGCCGATGGGCATGGCCTCGCCGTCGGCGAAGATGTCAGCGCCCTCGGGCTCGGACTTCACGAAGACGTGGAAGCGCTTCGACGGATCGCTCGCGGGCGTGAGGCGCGCGCCGCCGTCGTCCTCGAGCTTCTTTTTGACGACGCCCTTCCACACGAAGAAGCCGCCCGCGACCAGCACGAGCGCCGCCGCCGTGAAGCCCTTCCACTTGGACTTCGGCTTCAGTGACAGATCGTCGGACTGCAGGTCGCGCAGGGCGGGCGCCATGGGCGCGCCACCGCGCGAGCCCGTACCCGTCCCCGTGCGCGTCACGGGCGGGATCGTCGCCGAGCGCGCGCGGATGCTCGAGCTCGTGACCTGCGAGCTCGCGTTGACCGAGAGCCTCGGCGACGGCGCGCCGCCCTCGACGGGGAAGAGATCGTGCAGCAGCTGCGCGAGGTGTCCCGGCTGGAAGCGCGCGGCGTGCACGACGTCGTCGAGCGCGTCCGCCATGTCGGCCGCCGTGGCCCAGCGCTTGTCGCGATCGCGCGCGAGCGCCTTCAAGATGATGGCGTCGAGCTCGGGCGGCACCATGGGGTTCTGCGCCGACGGCGGCGGCACCTCGCAGCGGCGCACGCGCTCGATCGTGAGCACGTCGTTCTGGCCCTTGAAGAGGCGGCGCCCCGTGAGCACCTCGTGCAGCACGATGCCGCACGAGAAGATGTCGATGCGGTGATCGACGTCGTCGCCCTCGGTCTGCTCGGGCGCCATGTAGGCGTACTTGCCCTTCATCGTGCCGCTCTTCGTTGTTTCGGGCGCCTCGCCGAGTGCCTTGGCGATGCCGAAGTCGAGCAGCTTCACGGCGCCCTCGTACGACATCATGATGTTCGACGGCGAGACGTCGCGGTGGATCATGCCGAGCGGGCGTCCGCGCTCGTCGGCGAGGCTGTGCGCGTAGCTGAGCGCGCGACAGGCCTCGCGGCCGATGTACGCGACGAGCTCGGGCCGCGGCGGGCCCATCGTCTTCCAGATCGCGCGCATCGTCTCCGAGAGATCACGCCCGCGGATGTACTCCATCGAGATGAAGTACTCGCCCTCGACGGCCCCGAGCTCGAAGATCTGCACGATGTTCGGGTGCGCGAGGCGCGCAGAGAGCTTGGCCTCTTCGACGAACATCTTGATGAACGTCGGATCGTCCGACAGATGCGGCAGGATGCGCTTGACGACGAAGGTGCGCTCGAAGCCCTGAGGACCCGACACGCGTCCCTTGAAGACGTCGGCCATACCGCCGCGCCCGATGCGCTCGAAGAGCGTGTATTTGCCGAACTGAATCGGCTCGGAGAGTTCGACCGACACGTGAGCCTTGTGGTCAGACAGTCGCACGCAGGGAGCGAGGACCAGCCGAGAGCGATCTATGATAGCGATCCCGTGAAGACGCCGCAAATCGGGTCGGCAGATGATCGTCGCGCGACGACCCCGGCGAGCGTGCTCCTGATAGGCGGGATCGACCCGCGCGCGGGCGCGGGCCTGTTGCGGGACGTGCTCACGGCGGTCGCGCTCGGCGCGCGACCCATCGCCGTCGGGACGGCGTGGACCGAGCAGGGTGCCGGCCTCCACGTCGTCGAGGCGCGAGGCTCTGAATCTCTAAGTGATTCGATTCGTTACGCGCTTTCGGACGGCCCGGCGTCCGTGAAGATCGGCATGGTTCCCGACGCGCGCGCCGCGGCGGCGATCCTCGCGGGGCTATCATCTTATTCTGGGCCGGTCGTCGTCGATCCCGTGCTGACGTCGTCGCGCGGGGGCGCGCTCTTCAGCGACGCGCCAGGGGAACTATTTTCGTTGCTGCGTCGGGCGACCCTCGTGACCCCGAACGCCGCCGAAGCGGAGATCTTGGCGGGCGTCGCCGTGCGCGACCTCGACGACGCGGAGGCGGCGGCCCGCGCGCTCGCCAAGCTTGGCCTCGCGGCCGTGCTCGTCAAGGGCGGGCACCTGGGCGCGGCGCCGGAACCCGTGACGGACACCTTGTTCTTCGACGGCGCGATCCATCGCCTCTCGCACGCGCGCGTCCCGGGTCGCGACGTTCGCGGCACGGGCTGCGCGCTCGCGACGGCGATCGCCGTGCAGCTCGGCCGCGGCGCGGAGCCGCGCGCGGCCGTCGAGGCCGCCACGGGCTGGCTCGGCCGCGCGCTCGCGGCCGCCGTCGACGTGGGAGACGAACGCCACCTCGGCGTCGTTTAGTTCAGGGCGCGACCTCGAGCCGCAGCAGAGGCGTGCGCTTCACGGGCAGCAGGCCCATGAAATTCGTGGGGTCGTTGTTGCGCACGAAGGCCTGGCCCGAGATCACGCTGCTGGCCCACAGCGTGGGATCGCCGCCGACCTTCCTGACGCCGACCCAGATCACGCCCTGGAGCCGCTTCATCCCCGACAGATCCTGGACCACCCAGCGGCCGTCCTTGCCGTCCGAGAGGTCCTCCTTCGCGACGTCGCACGACACCGTGAGCAGCGCCTCGCCCGGCGTCTCGAGCACGGTGCTGTCGTAGATCGTGATCTCGAACTTCCCCTCCGCGCCTGCCTGCAGGCGCAGGCGCAGCGGGCGATGTTCGCCCACGGGCAGCGCGAAGCGCAGCACGCTCTCGTAGGTCATCGTCGGAAACGCGATCGTGCCCGTGGGATGCGCGTCGTCGTAGGCGAGGACGAGCTCGCGCGAGGCGCCCCCCGCGTTCGCGACGGCGCCCGAGGTGCCGCAACCGGCGAGCGTGAGCAAAAAAACCACGAGCGTGAGCTTCGTCGAGTTGGACGCGCGTGCACGCAGACGGAACATGATGCCGGCAATATCGTCCATTTCGCGTCGTTTCTGTATCACCACCTCACTGCTAGGATGTGCAGCTCATGATCGAGATCGGCGTGGGCGTCGTGGGCGCCGGTCCGTGGGGCCTCAACGTGGCACGCGCCTTCGCCCGGGCCCGGGGCGCGCGGCTGCGCGTGATCGCCGACCTCGACGCCGGGCGCAGAGCGCGCGCCAGGCAGGCCGTCGTCGACGTCGACCTCGTGAGCGATCTCGACGACGTGCTCGCGAGGGACGACGTCGCCGCCGTCGCCGTCGCCGTCGATTCGCCGCGCCATCACGAGGTCGCGAAGCGCGCGCTGCTCGCGGGGCGGCACGTCCTCGTCGAAAAACCCATGGCGCTGTCGGTGGCCGACGGCGCGGAGCTCGTCGAGCTGGCCGCGCGCGCGGGGCGCGTGCTCATGGTGGGCCACGTCCTGCTGCACCACTCGGGGATCGAGCGGGCGCGCGCCATCATCGCGGGCGGGGAGCTGGGACGCGTCCTCTATCTGCACGCGACGCGCGTCGGGTTCGGGACCGTACGGCCCGGCGAGAGCGCGTGGTGGTCGATCGGTCCGCACGACATCGCGGCAGCGATCCACCTGTTCGACGCGACGCCGACGCGCGTGAGCGCGACGGGCGCGGGCTATCTTCAGCAGCAGCACCACGACGTGACGTTCGCCACGCTCACCTTCGCCGACGGGCGCCTCGCGCACGTCCACGTCTCGTGGCTCGCCCCCGAGAAGCGTCGGCTGCTGACCGTCGTGGGCAGCGACAAGATGCTGACCTTCGACGAGACCGATCGTGAGCGTCCGCTGCGCGTGCACGATCGCGCGTTCGTGCCCGCGGCGACCGCCTTCATCGGCCGCGCCGGCGAGATCGACGCGCCCACGCTGCCCGCCGTCGAGCCGCTGCTCGTCGAGTGCGAGCACTTCGTGGACTCCATCGCGCGCGGCGGCCGCGTGCGCGGCGACGGGGCGCACGCGCTCGCCGTGGTGCGCGTGCTCGCCGCGGGCGAGCGCTCGATGCGCGCGGGCGGCGCGCCCGTCGAGGTGACGTGAAGGCCTGGGCGCACGCGACGGCCGTCGTCGACGCGGGTGCGCGCGTGGGCGCGGGCACGAAGATCTGGCACTTCTGCCACGTCATGCAGGGCGCGCGCATCGGCGCGGGCTGCGTGCTGGGGCAGAACGTCTTCGTGGCGGCGGGCGCCGTCGTGGGCGATCGCTGCCACGTGCAGAACAACGTGTCGATCTACGACGGCGTCGCGCTCGAGGACGACGTCTTCGTGGGCCCTTCGGCCGTCTTCACGAACGTCAAGACGCCGCGCGCCGCCGTGAACCGCAAGCACGCGTTCGTCGCGACGCGCGTGGGGCGCGGCGCGACGATCGGCGCCAACGCCACGATCGTGTGCGGCGTCGCGCTCGGCGCGCATGTGTTCGTGGGCGCGGGTGCCGTCGTCACGCGCGACGTGCCCGCCTACGCGCTCGTCGCGGGCGTTCCTGCGCGACGGGTTGGCTGGGCGTGCGCGTGCGGCGCGCGGCTGCCGAAGCGCGCGCGCGGCCGGATCGTCTGCGGCGCGTGCGGCGCCACGTACCGGACGACCGCGGCGCGCGGTCTCGAAGCCGACGGCGGTGTTTGAAGCCTTATCACGCATGGTCTCGTGGCGCCGCGTTGAAACGCTTGATCGTCATCCCCGTCACGATCGCCGTCCGCCGCGCCAACTGATCGAAGGCGCACGAACGACGCCGTACCATTCGGCACATGTTCGAGCGCTCTCGGTGTATCTTACGCTCCGAAAATGCCAGCGCGCGTCGAGGCGAACGGGGGGAGGTGGCGGATCGATCTCGATCTCTGGGTCATCGCCGCGTGGTGGCTCCTCGTCGTCGCGCTCGGCTTCTCGCGGCCGGACTACACGGGGGACGGGCTTCGCCACCTGCCGGCCATCGTCGATGGCACTGGGTTCCACCTCGGCGAGCCGCGTTGGCTGCTCTTCCCCGGGTTCCTCTATACGTTGCTGCGCCCCTTCGTCGTCCTCGGGCTCGCGCCCGATGTCGTGAGCCTCATCCGCTTCATGACGTCCGCCACGGTGCTCGCGGGGGCCGCGTACATGCTGGCGCTGCGCGCCTGCCTCGTCGCCTCAGGGGTCGACGACGTGCGCCGGCGCGCGGCGGCGCTGGCGCTCGCCGGGTCGACGGCGGGTATCTTCTTACCGAGCTTCGATCTGTCGGAGCCGATCTTCGGCGCGGCCCTCGTGATCATGGGGCTCGCCTGGGCCGCGCGGCGTGCGAACGCCTCGGGTGCGTCGCCGGCGGAGCGCCGTCGCGCCTTGATCGTCAGCGTCGCGACGATCGCGACGGCGACGCTCCTCTATCAGGGCCTCGTGCTCGCGATCGGGCTCCTGCCGCTCGTCATTCCTCGCGATACGTTCCGCGACCGGCGCGCGCTCCTCATCTCGGCGCTGATCCTGGCTGCCATTCCGCTCGTCATCGTCGGGGCGCTGGTCGCCGCCGGCAACAGCGTGCCCTACGCCATAGGCCGAGCGATCCACGGCGAAGAGAACGAATTTTATCGAACCTTCCTCAAGAAGACGGGCGTCTCGGCGCGCGTGCTGCCGCTCATCGCGGGGCCCCCGCAGGGTTTCGTTCAACACCCGGACTTTCACGGCTTCAACGGTTTGATCGCCAGCTTGCGCGGGGGCGTCGGACGCCGCGAGGCGGTCGAGACGCTCGCCTCGATGGGCTTCACGGCGGCCATCGCATGGCTC
>DATAZS010000459.1:0-2269 GCA_036271915.1 Polyangia bacterium | reverse complement strand
CCCGTGGCGCCGCCCTACGAGATCGAGTCCGTGCGCGTGCGCTACACGCAGTACAACCAGACGGGCGTCGGCTATCAGTCGGCGGCGGGGCCCGCCGGCCTGCCCGGCTCCGAGTGGATGCGCGTCGAGTCGCCGCAGGCCGAGGTCACGGCGCGCCTCGGCGATCGCGTCACGGAGCGCGTCTGGGTGCCCGTCGACATCGTGACGGCTGCGTCGCCGGATCACTCGCGCTTCGGCAAGCCGTACGACGCCGTCGACGCGGTGACGACGGCGTCGAGCACGAACCCGTCGGGATCGTTCGACACGTTGACGACGTACCATTGGGATCGCGTGACGGACCTCTCGATGCGCGCGGCGTTCCACATCGAGGAGCCGTTCGAGTCGTGGATCGTCGGGCTCGCGGCGACGCGCTCGTTCGCCGAGGACAACACCGTCGTGGGCGCGAGCGTCAACCAGATCCTCGACTGGTTCGATCGCTTCGACCTCGTGGGCAACCGCCACGGACGCGCGACGCGCTCGACGACGAACCTCAACGTCGACGTCACGCAGGTGCTGTCGCCCACGACGATCGCGAACGTCGCCTACGGCGAGACCGTGCAACTGGGCACGCTCGGCAACACGTGGAGCAGCGTGCCGCTCGACGATCTCACGCGCGGGGTCGAGCGGCTGCCGGGGCACAGGCTGCGCCACGTCGCCTCGGCGCGCGTCGCGCAGTGGCTGCCGTGGGAGGGCGCGCTCGCGCTGTCGTACCGCGCGTATCTCGACTCGTGGGGCATCGCCGCGCAGTCGGGAGAGGCCAAGCTCTCGCAGCGCGTGTGGGGCGGCGTCACCGTGCGCGGCAACTATCGCTATCACTGGCAGACGGCGCCCGGGTTCTTCACGACGTTGTCGACGCCGATGGCCACGGGCTATCGCACGGCGGACAGCGATCTCGCGCGGCTGCACGCGCAGACGATCGGGGGCGCCGTGCTCGTCGATCTCCCGCTCGCGCGGCGCTTGCGCGACCTGCACGTCGACATCGGCTATGAACGCTACGTGCGCTCCGACAACCTGAAGATCGACGTCACGACATGCGGGCTCGGCTTTCTTTTCTAATTCCCTTCGCGACGCTCGCGGTCGGCTGCGCCGCGGGGCCGCGCGCGCCGGCGCGCGCGCCCGGCAGCGTCGGCGACGTGCCACTCATGGCGGCCGACGGAAGACCGATCGTGCTGCGCGACGCGCTCGCGCAGCGCCCGACGCTCGTCAGCTTCTGGGCGCCGTGGTGCGAGCCGTGCGTGCGCGAGCTTCCCGCGCTCGAGCGCCTTTCGCGCGCCGTCACGCCCTGTGGCGCCGCCGTCGTCGGCGTCGCCGTCGGCGAGAAGCCCGCGCCGACGGCCGCGTTCGCGCGCGCGCGCGGCCTCGACTACGCGCAACTGACGGACGAACCATTCGCCCTCGTCGACGCCCTCGGTCAGCGCCGCATCCCCGCGACGGTCGTCTTCGACGCCGCGGGGCGCGTCGCGTTCACGGGCAACGCGCTCGATGCGCGCGCGCAGGCTGCGCTCGCGCGCGCGCTCGGCGATGCGGCGAGGCGCTGTACGTGGCCCTGATCGTCAAGGCATGCGCGGCGCCGCGCGGTGGATGAGGCGCAAGACGACGAGCAGCAGCAGCGCGCCCACGAAGGCGACGAAGATCGTCGATGCCAAGCCGTGGAACGGCGCCGCGATGTGCAGCGCGCGGAAGACGAAGCCGCCCAGGAACGAGCCGACGATGCCCACGACGATGTCGCCGATGACGCCGTAGCCGCCGCCGACGAGCGCCGAAGCCAGCCAGCCCGCGATGAGGCCGATGGCCACCCAAAGAAGAAGTGTCTCGATGGTCATGATGTCCCTCCACGCGAAGATCTGCGTACGCGGTCTGCGCGACGCAAGAGGCCTTGAGGCGCGCGCGACGCCGACCAGCCTCGGACGCACGCGCCGATGTCACCCACACGAAACACGGCACCGGCTACAATTGGCGCTCATGCGTTTTCCCGATCGAAACGACCGCATCGTCGACACCCACGCCAAGGCGCTCCAGATCAACCTCGACGCCCGCCGCTATGGCACGTTCGCCGAGATCGGCGCGGGCCAGGAGGTCGTCCGCTGGTTCTTCCGCGTGGGTGGCGCCGCCGGCACGGTCGCGAAGAGCATGTCCGCCTACGACATGACGGTGAGCGATGCGATTTACGGGGAGACCGAGCGCTACGTCTCCCGCCCACGGCTGCACGCGATGCTGGATCATGAATTCC
>DATAZS010000458.1:0-6958 GCA_036271915.1 Polyangia bacterium | reverse complement strand
GATCAGCTACGTTGTTTCGGGCTCCCAGAGGGGCTCGGGCTCGGCGTAGAGGCGGCTCGCGTGGCGGCTCATGACGAAGAGCGCGTCGGACAGACGGTTGAGGTAAGGGAGCACCTGGTCGCCCACGGTTTCGGTGGCGCGTAGGATGACGACGAGGCGCTCGGCGCGGCGGCACAAGGTGCGCGCGAGGTGGAGCGTCGACGCGACCCAGCCGCCGCCCGGCAGCACGAAGCTGCGCAGCGGCGGGATCGACTCGTTCCACGCGTCGATCTCTTGTTCGAGCGCCGTGACGTGGCGGGCCTCGATGAGCGGCTGCTTCGGGTGGCGATCCTGGGGCAGCGTCGCGAGGTCGCTGCCCAGGTTGAAGAGCTCGTTCTGGATGCGCTTGATGACCTCGGACAGCTCCGCGGCGCCCGCGGGCACGGGCGCCGTCGCGAGCGCCGCACGCGCGAGGCCGAGGCATGACGACAGCTCGTCGACGGTGCCGTAGGTCTCGATGCGCGTCGAATCCTTCGCGACCTTCTGGCCGCCCACGAGTCGGGTTTCACCGCCGTCGCCCGCCTTGGTATATATGCGGTTCAGTCTGACCATGGGCGCCTCATACCACGAAGCGCGCGCGCTGACGGCGCCGCGGCCGACCGCTGTGTTGATCGACGTCGGCTTCACGCTGACCTTTTGGGACGGCGCGCGCATCGCGGGCCACGCCGCGCGCGCGGGCGTCACGGTGGCGCCCGACGCCATCGAGCGCGCCGAGGCGCTCGTTCGCACGGACATGCGCGAGCTCGAGAACCGCCCCATGCGCACGCACGACGACGGCGGCGACCAGTTTCTGGGCGGCATCTTCGCGCGCCTGCTGCGGGCGTCGAAGGTGGACAGCGACGCCGAGACGCTCGTGCGCGCGGCGCGCCTCATTCACGCCGAGTACCTCAAGCAGAACGTCTGGAGGCGCGTGGGCGCTGGCAATCGTGGAGCGCTCGAGCGCTTGCGGGCCGGCGGGTTCCGCATGGCGGTCGTCTCGAACAGTGAGGGCACCGTCGAGGCCATGCTCGAGGACGTGGGCCTGCGGCCCTTCTTCGAGACCGTCGTCGACTCGGCCGTCGTCGGCTCCGTGAAGCCGGACGCGACGATTTTTCGCATCGCGCTCGACCGGCTCGGGCTCGCGCCCGCCGACGCCATCATGGTCGGCGACTCACCGACGGCCGACATTCATGGCGCCCACGCCGTGGGCATCAGCTCGGCGCTCGTCGATCCGCTCGACCTGTACCCGTGGATCCCGGCGCCGCGCTTCCGCGACCTCGCCGCCTTCGCGACGGCCCTACTCGAGATCTGACGGTTTAATTGGGGGGAAATGAGACCGTGAGGGGGACCGGCGTCCCCCTCACGAGGCGAGCTAGACCGCGTCCTTGACGGCCTTGACGGGGCGGGCCTTGAGGACCTTGCGCGCCGGCTTGGCCTTGATCGTGATCGGCTCTTTCGTGAACGGGTTGATGCCAGGGCGCTCTTTCGTCGCCGGCTTCTTGATGACGATGAACTTGGCGAAGCCGGGGAGAACGAAGATGCCGTTCTTCTTGAGCTCCTTGTGGCCGACATTGGCCAGCGACTCCAGCACGCGCGCGACGTCCTTCCGAGCGAACTTGTCCTTGTGAGCGTCCGCGATCGCCTGGATGATCTGGGACTTCGTCAGCACCTTCGCCATGTCGGTCTCCTTTCGATCTACTGAGCCCTGTCGGGCCTCTCAGCCCGCCCAGGGCCTGCGCCTTCGCGGGCGTCATCACCCGGGAAAGTGGCTCGGTACTCTAGAGACAAAGATCTCGGGTGGAAACAAAAAAACGCTGAAAAACCCCGGAAAAACCCTGGCTCGAGCCAGTTTTCACAAAGCGAAGCGCGCACCCACACGCGCGTGCGATGACGTGCGCGGTTCCTTGCGATGTTGCGCAACACGCGATACCGAAGGAGCATGCCGCCGGTGAGCGCCCTCCCTTCGCCCTTCCTCAAGTGGGCGGGCGGGAAGCGGCAGCTGCTGCCCCGCATCTTGCAGGCCGCGCCCGCGCGCATGCGGACGTACTACGAGCCGTTCCTGGGCGGCGGCGCCGTGTTCTTCGCGCTCGTCGCGCAGGGCCGCCACTTCGACGGCGCTGTGCTCGGCGACGCGAACGAGGAGCTCATCCGATGCTACCGCGCCGTCCAGCGCGACGTGGGCGCCGTCATCTCGGCGCTGCGGCGGCACAGGTACGATCGCGACTATTACTACCGCGTGCGCGATCGCGATCTTCGTGCGGTGTCCGACGCAGGCCGCGCGGCGCGCCTCATCTTCCTCAACCGGTGCGGCTACAACGGGCTTTACCGCGTCAACCGATCGGGGAAGTTCAACGTGCCGTTCGGGCGCTACAAGAACCCCGTCATCTGCGACGTTACGAAGCTCGAGGCTGCGGCGCTCGCGCTCGGCCGCGCGAAGCTCGTGTCGGGCGACTTCGAGGAGACGCTCGCGGGCGTGAAGAGCGGTGACTTCGTCTATCTGGATCCGCCGTACGTGCCGCTGTCGCCGACGTCGTCCTTCACGGCGTACGCGAAGACGCCGTTCGACGACGCGGCGCAGACGCGGCTCGCCGCCAAGCTGCGCGAGCTCGGCGCGCGCCGGATCCCAGCGCTCCTCTCGAACTCCGACTGCGTGCAGACGCGGCGCCTCTACGCGAAGCTGCCGTGGGCCGAGGTCCCCGTGCGCCGCGCCATCAACTCCGTAGCCGGGAACCGCGGCGTCGTCGGCGAATTGTTGGTGAAGAGCTTCTAGCGGTCTCGCGCGGGCGTGCTAAGCACGCGCCATGGCCACCCTCGACGAACTGCAGAAGCAACACGAAGCGCGCCTCGACGGCGTCATCGCCGAGCTCGGCGGCCACGGCGGCGAGTCGGACTTCGCGCTCGTGCGCGCGCTCGTCCACAAGGCGATTCACTATGCGGCCACGCGCAAGACCATCCAATTTTGCGCGCTCGCGACCTACCTCGGCGAGATGATCGGGCACGCGCACCAGCTGCAGCACGGCAGCGACCAGGCGGCGCCCGCGCACCACGACGTCGTGCACTGAGTCGTGCAACGACGACGCGTGCGACGCGCGGGACGCTGAGGTATGGTCGCCTCCCAATGTGGATGACGACGACGACGACGAAGGCTCTCGCGCTCGTGTTGGCGATTGGCCTCGGCGGCTTCGCGGGGTCGTCGTGCAGCAAGAAATCATCAGACGCGGCCGCGCCAGCGGCCAGCACGGGCGCCACGGCGCCTCAACCATCTGGAGGCGGCTTGATCATCGAAGAAGTGAAGCTGGGCGACGGCGTCGTCGCGACGAAGGGCAAGACGGTCTCGGTGCACTACACGGGCGTGCTCACGAACGGCACGAAGTTCGACAGCTCGCTCGACCGCGGGCAGCCGATCGTCTTCGCGCTCGGCACGGGGCGCGTCATCAAGGGGTGGGACCAAGGCATCGAGGGCATGAAGGTGGGCGGCAAGCGCAAGCTCACGATCCCGCCCGACCTCGCCTACGGCGCGCGCGGCACGCCCGGCGGGCCCATCCCGCCGAACGCGACGCTCGTGTTCGACGTCGAGCTCGTCGCCGTCCAGTAGCTGCCGCGCCTCGGCCGCGCGACCTCGCGCGGCAAGCGCGCATCAAAGGAAGGCGCCCCGGGGCTGGCCTATTCCGGGGTTTTGGCTAAACTGCCCCGCCTTCCGACCGAACAACCAACGAAGATTCGAAGACGAAGCGCTCAGAAGCGCGCTTCAGACCTGCAACTCGAAGGGATCTCGACGCTCATGCCCTCCATCGAAAAAGTTCGCAACATCGGCATCTCCGCTCACATCGACTCCGGGAAGACGACGCTCTCCGAGCGCATCCTCTTCTACACGGGCAAGATCCACAAAATCGAGGAGGTCCGCGGCAAGTCGGGCGTCGGCGCGAAGATGGACTCGATGGATCTCGAGCGCGAGAAGGGCATCACGATCCAGTCCGCCGCGACCTACTGCGAGTGGGACGGCTTCAACATCAACCTCATCGACACGCCCGGGCACGTCGACTTCACGATCGAGGTCGAGCGCGCGCTGCGCGTCCTCGACGGCGCCGTGCTCGTGCTGTGTGGCACGTCGGGCGTCCAGTCGCAGTCGTACACCGTCGACCGCCAAATGCGCCGGTACAACGTGCCGCGCGTCGCGTTCATCAACAAGCTGGACCGCGCGGGCGCCGATCCGAAGCGCGTCACGACGCAGCTCAAAGAGAAGCTGCGCCACAACACGATCACGATGATGCTGCCCATCGGCGAAGAGGCGAACTTCGAGGGCATCATCGACCTCGTCCAGATGAAGGCCTTCCACTTCGACGGCGACGACGGCGAGGACATCCGCGAGGAGGCGATCCCGGCCGACCGCCTCGAGGAGGCGAAGACGGCGCGTCACGACATGATCGCGTCGATCGCCGATCACGACGACCAGATCGCCGACAAGTTCCTCAACGAGCAGGATCCGACGCTCGAGGAGCTTCGCGCCGCGATCCGCCGCGTCACGATCGGGCTCAAGATGACGCCCGTGTTCATCGGCTCGGCCTACAAGAACAAGGGCGTCCAGCTCCTGCTCGACGGCGTCAACCTGTACCTTCCGAACCCGACCGAGGTGCAGAACATCGCCCTCGACCAGAACAACAAGGAAGAGAAGGTCATCCTCTCGTCCGAGCCGAAGAAGCCGTTCGTCGGCCTCGCGTTCAAGCTCGAGGACGGGCGCTACGGCCAGCTCACGTACATGCGCATCTACCAGGGCACCGTGACGAAGGGTGACTTCATCGTCAACAACTCGTCGAACGGCAAGCGCATCAAGGTGCCGCGCCTCGTGCGCATGCACTCGAACGAGATGAACGACATCGACTCGGCCACGGCCGGCGACATCGTCGCGCTGTTCGGCGTCGAGTGCGCGTCGGGCGACACGTTCACGAACGAGTCGATCGCCTACACGATGACGTCGATGCACGTGCCCGAGGCCGTGATCTCGCTCGCGATCTCGCCCAAGGACAAGGGCAACGCCGCGAACTTCTCGAAGGCCCTCAACCGGTTCACGAAGGAGGATCCGACCTTCCGTGTGCACCGCGACGAGGAGTCGGCGCAGACGATCATCAGCGGCATGGGCGAGCTTCACCTCGAGATCTACATCGAGCGCATGAAGCGCGAGTACGCCTGCGAGGTCGTCCCGGGCAAGCCGCAGGTCGCGTACCGCGAGGCGATGAGCATGCGCTCGGACTTCAACTACACGCACAAGAAGCAGACGGGCGGCTCGGGCCAGTACGGCAAGGTCGCGGGCTTCATCGAGCCGCTGCCGGCCGAGCACCCCACGGGCTTCGAGTTCGTGGACGACATCACGGGCGGCTCGATCCCGCGCGAGTTCATCCCCGCGTGCGAGAAGGGCTTCAAGGAGGCCGTCAAGAAGGGGCCGCTCATCGGGTTCCCGATCGTCGGCGTGAAGTGCACGATCAACGACGGCGCGTCGCACCCGGTCGACTCGTCGGAAATCGCGTTCCGCACGGCGGCGCTCATGGGCTTCCGCGAGGCGTACATGAACGCCAAGCCGACGATCCTCGAGCCCATCATGCGCGTCGAGGTGCAGTTCCCCGAGGAGTTCCAGGGCGCCGTCATGGGCCAGCTCAACCAGCGCCGCGGCACGATCATCTCGTCGGAGAAGCAGGAGGGTTTCGTGCAGGCCATGGCCGAGGTGCCGCTCAACGACATGTTCGGCTACTCGACGGACCTCCGCTCGGCGACGCAGGGCAAGGGCGAGTTCACGATGGAGTTCCAGAAGTACGCCGAGGTGCCCAAGCAGCAGCGCGAGGTCATGATCACCGAGTTCCGCAACAAGAAGGACAAGTAGGCGAGACGGAGGAGATCGTGCCGACCCGATCGGACGATCCGAGTTTGCCGACAATGCCGGTGAAGGCCCGGAGCGGCAGCGACGCGACGACGCGTCGCCCGCCGCTGCGGTCGGAGCGGGCGTTGCGCGCGTTGCTCGACAAGCTCGAGGCGGCGAAGGTGACGCTCGAGGCCGCGACGCAAAGCCTGCGCGCCGTCGACGCGCGCGTGAGGTCTTGGGACCGCAGCGAGGCCTTCCTCGCGCGGCGCGCGCACATGCTGCACGACGAGGCGACGACGGCCTTCGCCCAGGCGCTCGACGGCCTGCATTTGCTGCTCGTGCGCCTCGCCGACCGCGGTGACCGCGCGCTGGGTGCCGCGCTGTCGTCGCGGCTGCGCGCGGCCGGCACGCGCAAGCTGCAGGCGCGCGTCCACCGCGAGCTGCGCGGCCTGCAGCGCGCGTTCGAGGGCGGCGGCGCGCTGCTCTCGCGCACGCTCGCCGCGTTCGACGGCTGAGCGCGTCGCTCAAGGCCGCGCGGGATTCGATCCGACGGCCGGCTCGTGGCGCCGAAGCTTGCGCTGCAGAGACCGGCGATGCAGGCCGAGGAGGCGCGCGGCCTCCGAGACGTTGCCGTCGCACCCGTAGAGCGTCGCGTTGATGTGCTCCCACTCGACGTGCGCCAGCGAGGGGAGCTTGCCGACGTGCTCGAAGACGTCGGTGCGTTCGTCACGGGTCGCCCGCTGATCGAGCCGCTCCGCGACCCGTTGCGGCTCGACCGGCTTGGCCAGGTAGTCCTCGAACCCGTTGCGGACCGCGTCCACGGCGCTCGCGATCGACGCGTGCCTCGTGACCATGATCGCCTTCAGCGCAGGATTGATGGCCCGCAGCCGCGTGAAGAGCTCGAACCCCGTGCCGTCGGCGAGCCTCTGCTCCGCGACGAGAAAGGCCGGGACGAACGTCTGCGCGATGAGCTGAGCCTGTCCGCACCGGTCGGCCGTCTGCACGCGCCACGAGGCCGCGGACAGGCATTGCACGAGGAGCGCGCGCGCACGAGGCTCGTCGTCGACGACGAGGACCCTCCGTTCGGGC
>DATAZS010000457.1:0-3266 GCA_036271915.1 Polyangia bacterium | reverse complement strand
GACGCGGCCTCGCGCGCGCGGCCGCCGAGCCCACGCAATCCGGATTGGCGCTCGACCAGGAGCTGTCCGACGTCGTCTGCGCCTGCGTCACGTCGATCATCGAGACGCTGAAGCCCGACTACGCGCGCGCGATCCGGCGCGTCGAGCTCGACGGCGTCGCCGTGCGCGCCTTCGCCGTCGAGGAGCACATCACCGATGGCAACGCCGCCGTGCGCCTTCACCGCGCGCGCCAGGCGCTGCGCCGCCGCGTCGAGGAGAGCTGCGGCACGTGCGCGACGCACGGCTGCTACGACTGCGAGTGCGCGAGCGCTGCGCACGCTCGCTGATTCGTGGCGCGCTCGCGCGGGCGGCCTCAGTAGGAATACCGAGCAGCGAAGGATCACGGCTCGGTCGGGCACCCAGCAGTCGACCGAGTCGTGATTTCTCCGAGGGCCGCGTACAAGCGCGAGCAGATTGATGATGGCGATCACGCTCGTCCGAAACGCGGATCCGCCGCCGCGCGCGTGAGTTATGGTGCGGCTCGCATGCGCGCCGTGGCTGCCGTCGTCATCGCGCTCGCGCTCGTGCGCACCGCGCGCGCCGAGGGACCGCAGCCGTTCGATCAGCTGCCCGCCGTCAGCTCGCGCGGGCCGCTCAGCGTCGACGGCGGCCTCGTGCTCGCGCTGCCCGCGACCTGGCAGACGGGGCTGTCGACGGGCGTCGGCGCCGGCGTCGCGTACGGCCGCACGTTCGCGCTGGGCGTGCGGGCATCGTGGTCGACGTCCACCGAGTCATCACTGGCGTGGACCGTGAGCCACGATGACTACCGCCTGCGCGTCACGGGCGCCGTCCAGCGCGCCGCGGGCCGCGGTGTCTTCGCGCTGCGCCTCGGCCTCGGACCGACGATGGTCTACGAAGATCGCGTGCGCAACCAAGGCGCGCGAGCCGGGCTCACGGGCAGCGCGCTCGAGACGACGGCGCTCGCGGCCATGCCCGCCGGTGAGCTCGAGGCCGTCGTCACCGTTCACGTGGGCGGCCCGTGGCTGATGCTCATGAGCGGTGGGCCGTCGCTGCTGGTCTCCGACGGCGCGTGGCACTCCGGGTGGGGCACGCTGCTGAGCGTGGGGTGGCAGCCGTGAGGCGCGCCCTCGCGCTCGCGGCGCTCGCGCTCGCGGCCTGCGGCAAGCTGCAGGGCACGGGCGGCATCGTGCCACCGCTCGTGACGTTCAACGTCTCCTTCACGGGCGATCTCACGCCGCTGCGGCCCGTGGGCATCACGGAGACGAAGTCGCTGCAGGTGGGGCTCGTGTGGGGCGCGCAGTGGCTCACCGAGCCGTTCTGCGTGCTGCCGGCCGAGTCCACCGCCGCGGCGGCCGTCATCGCCGCCGGGTGCCGCGATTCCTACGGCTTCGTCCCCGCGCGCGTCGACGTGAGCGCGCCCGTCGCCGCCGACGGCACGGCGTCGCTGCCGCTGTTCCAGCTGCCGACCGCGGATGTCCTCATCGGGGACGTCACGGCGCGCGTCGCGTACGCGAGCCTCGTCGTCTACGACGATCGCGACGGCAACAACATCCTCTCGCTCTCGCGACCGCAGCGCCTGCCATCGGGCGGCGACGACGGCCCGTCCACGAGCAACACGCCCGACTCGGCCGACATCATCTACGGCGCGAGCTTCCTCACGATGACGGCGCCCGATCAGCGCGTCGCCTACCGCGAGGGCGCGTTCAACACGACGGGCGCGTTCTATCCGCGCGCGGGCTGCGGCGCGCCGCCGCCCGGGTTCTCGATCGTCGCCGCGGGCGGCTTCACGCCGATGAGCGCCCTCACGGCGACGCTGGCCGGAACGTTGCCGCAGGAGGTTCCCGCGACGTGCGCCGAAGAGCCGAGCGCGACCATAGTCGACGTCACGGCGCAGGCGCCGTCGGTCGTCGACGAGGTCGGCTGCGACGAGCGCACGGACGACGGCAGCTCGCGCTACCGCGAGCCGCCCGTCGACGCGCCCGATCTCACGGATCGCGTGTCGGCCTGCGCGCACCTCTCGACGTTCGAGACGGGGGGCCTCGCGGGCTTCGACGGCGGCGCAGTCGACGGCGGCGCAGCGGATGGCGGCGCGGGCCTCGAGACCTCGATCGTTCAGTTCGTCGTCTCGGGGCGTTCGACCGATCGCTGCAAGGGCCTCACGCACTACACGCTGCGCGGGTGCCGCGAGAGCGTGACGTGCGCGCTGCCCGACTGGGACTTCACGGCGAAGCCGCCCTCGTGGTGGACGTGCCACTGACACGAAGCGGTCGCGCGCGAACGACGACGAGCGGCCTCGCGGCGCTCGGGTTCGTCCTCGCCGCGACGACGGCCCGCTCGCAGACTCCGTCCGCGACGCCGTATGCGCCCCCGGTCGTCGGCGCGCCGATGCCGGCGCCGCCCTTGCCCGAGCCCGCGACGAAGGAGCAGGAGAAAGAAGGCCGCCCACGGCTCTCGTTGCCGACGGAGGCCGACCGCGACGCCTGGCGACGCGACGGGTTTCGTCTCGGCATCGGCTTGCACTACGGCGAGATGTTCGGGCTCGCGGGCGTGCCGAACGCGCGCCTCATCGGCGCGACGCTGCGCCTCGGACTGCGCCTCGACGCCGACTGGTCGATCCTGACGTCGTTCCAGTACTCGATCATGTCGCGCGGCATCTCGGGGCTGCGCTTCTCGGGCACGCTCGATCCGACGTGGCACGCGACGCGGCACCTCTCGCTCGCCGTCGGGCTCGGGTTCGCGGGCATCAGCGGCGGCAGCACGGGTGGACCGGACATCGCGCCGCTGCCCAACACGCTCGACTCGTCGTACACGTTCCCGAACGCCCACCCGACGCTGCCGACGTGCACGGGCGCCGGCGTCGCGGCGCTCGCGCGCGCCGAGTGGGCCGTCGTCCTTGGCTCGCGCTCGGCGACGACCTTCGGCGTCGAGGGCTTCGGACAGTGGACGGGCTGCGAGGACGACACGGGCCTCGTCGAGCCCGACACGGGTCAGGCCATCGTGCGTCGCCAGTTCTGGCCGCACGTCGGCGGCACGGGGACCGTGGGGATCCTGTGGCGTTGAAGCGGGCGCTCGTCCCGCTGGGTCTCGCCATCGCGCTCGCGTCGACGACGGCGCGCGCGCAGACGGCCGACGGCGGCGCGCCCGACGCGAACGCGCCCGACGCGACGCCGCCCGCGCCGCGCGACGCGAGCGCTGATGCCCCGCCGACGTTCGAGCAGCCGCGCGCGCTCACGAGCACCGACGTCCCCTACCCCGCCGGCGCGCCC
>DATAZS010000456.1:0-9537 GCA_036271915.1 Polyangia bacterium | reverse complement strand
CTGGTGCGCGTCGGCCTCGGACCGAGCGCGCTCGGCCGCTGCGGCGCGTGGGGCGTCGCGGTCGCGCTCGTCGCGCGCGCCGTGGGCGACTTCAATTACATCGGCTTCTTCAAGCGGCGGCGCGCGACGCGCTTCGCCAGCCTGGATTCGCGCCTCTACACACCGCTCGCGCTCGCGTTGGGGTTGGGCGCGGCCGTGATCGCGGCCTGCGGATGAACGTTCGGGGAATAGAGGATCGTCGGGCGCCGGTTCACACACGGGGGAGATCGCGACGATGCGTTTGCGCAGAGGAACGGTGGCGTGGCGCTGGCGCGCCATTGAATGGGGTGTCGTCATGCTCGGCATCTGCTGGCTCTTCGTCTGCGCTTCGGTCGCGAGACCTGCCGAACGCCGCGCTCGACGAAACGGCATGGCGACGCGGGTGGTCTCTCGCCCGCCAACCTCGCGGCCCCCACCGACGGTCCAATCGGACACCGACTGCTGATCGCGATCACGGGTGCCAGCCGTGGACGGCACGTTGTACGAAGTAGCCCGCCACGAACGCGACCGGAACGTGCCAGCCGCCCCGCAGCCAGCGCCACGTCGACCGTGCGTCCGGGAACGTGGTCGAGACGGCGACACCAGCCGACGAGCCGAACCACAGCATCGAGCCGCCCATGCCCACGGCGTAGGCCAGGAGCCCCCAGTCGTAGCCGCCCTGTTCGAGCGCGAGCTTCGTGAGCGGAATGTTGTCGAACACGGACGACACGACGCCGAGGACGAACGTCGTCGAAGCGCTCGGCCTCGGCAGCGTTTGAACCGGCATCAGCGACGCCGCCAGCACGAGCGCGAGCAAGAACACCGCGTCCTTGAGCGACGCGGGAATGATGCGCCAATCGAGCCCTCGAACGGGGGCGGCCACGACGAGCGCCGCCCACAGCGTGATCGCCAGGAGAGGAACGCCCTCGGCGCGCGCTCCAAGCGCCTTCCTGCTGGCCAGGTTCACGAGGACCATCGCCGCGAGCGCCCCTGCGACGATGGCCGCGCGCAGCACGTCGATCCTGACGCGTGCTTCGGGCTCCGGTACCGCGGGCGCGTAGCGCGCCTGCTGGAACGACGCCACCGCGCCGCAGATGAGCAGCGCGACGAGGGCGCCCGTGTACGCCGGCAGCACCTGCAGCGGGCGAATGCCCTCGAGCCACATCATCGTCGTCGTCGTGTCTCCGACGACGCTCCCCGCGCCTCCCGAGTTGGCGCAAGCGACGATCGCGGCGAGGTAGCCGAGGTGCACCTTCCCCCGATAGATGCGCGCCGCCGCAGTTGCGCCGATCGTCGCCGCCGCGATGTTGTCGACGACGCCCGAGAGCAGCCACACGAGGGCCAACAACGTGAAGCTGCCGATGGCGCCTTTGGGAAGCACGCGCAAGAGCGCCGAGGACAGCTGCGAGCGCTCGAAGTGGCGGGCGATCTGCGCGAACCCCACGAGGAGACCGAGGAGGTCGACCAGCTTGACCGCCTCGCGCGCGAGATGGTGGGACAGGCTGAAATCGGTCGAGACGAGGCGCACTGCGAGGACGAGGCCCAACCCGACGAGCGCGATCTCGAGCGCGCGGCCGTGCAACACGAGGACGCCCAACAGGGTCGCGGCGAAAAGAACGAAGACGAGCGGAATCCCGAGCAGGAGCGGACCGGCTGCGGCTTCGGTCATGTCGTCGACCTACGAGCGTCGACGGCGCTAGCTCTCGCTCGACGAGGGCGCCTGGGCGGACCTGATCACGATCGTGAGCTGGCGCGCCTCGGCGGCCAGCCTCCGCGTCGACGGATTCGCGGACACGACGAGGTAGTGCTGGCCGCCCATCTGGAGGCGCGTGTCAGCCACGAAGCTCTGCGGGAGCTTGTCGAGAGGAACGCGCCACGTCGCGACGACGCGGTCGTTTCCCTCCTCCTTGAAGACGACGGTGATGGGCTTCTTTAGCAGTCCCGCGAACAGCATGACGAGACACCAGCATAGTCGCGCCCGAGGTAATTTCGTCCGCGAATCGTCTGAGCGCCGCACGCGTCGTGTGGTAATAGAGAAATTCACCCCGGGAACTCGGAAGATGGCCAACGCGTCCACACCTGCGAGCCTCTGTCCGCACTGCGGGAAGCCGGTGCGTGTGCGCTGGGCGAGCCTTCTTCCGTCGAACGACCGCAAGCGCTCGTTCAAGTGCGCGGCCTGCGGCCAGCTTTACGATCTCTCCGACGGGAGCAAGGTCGCCTCGATCCTCGGGGGCGTGCTCTCGCTGGGACCGGGCGTGCTGCTGTTCGGGAACATCACGCGCGGCCATCCCCGTTCGCCGATCGCGGTCGCCCTCGGTACGCTCGTGATCATCGCGGTGTTCGCCGTGGGCTCGATCGTCGCGGGCCGGGTCGCGCTCGGGCTCGTGCGCAAGTAGCGTGCGAGCGAGGCTCGGCCGAGCCTCGTGAAATCACGCTAGAAGACGCGCACCGCGCCCGAAACAATTCGGCGCCATTCGCGCCGTAGGTATCGACCTCCGTCGAGAAGCGAGCTCGCGCAGCCGCACGAGACGACCGACGCACGAGACGAAGTTTACTAACTTTCGTGTATCCCGAAACCTGGCGGCAACGTCGTTCGATTTAGTTTGGCCTACATCACGCGCACTCAGACGAAAGGCTGCAAACGATGTGGGAACAATACAAACGGACTTTCGGGAAAACCCAGACGGTGATCGCTCTCGTCACGGCGGGTACGTACCTCTACCTCGGGCGCTACGTCCCGCGCGCGCTCGTCTTCTTCGTCGTCATGCAGCTCGCGGCGTTCGTCGGAGCAGCCTGGGGCGTGAGGCTCAGGGGCAAGGTTAACCGCAAGGCTTGGTGATCGTTCGTCGCTCGAAGGGGGGTGCGTCGGTGCTTCGGCGACCGGCGCGCAAACGGAAAACTCTTGGACAGAAGGAAGCTAATGAGAAAGCTGAAACGTGAGAATCGCCTGAATCGCTGGATCGCACTCGTTGCGCTGGGGGCGGCCCTCGCGGCCTTCGCGCCCATGCGGGCCTTCGCCGATGACCCGGTACCGGACAAGACGGGCGCATTTCAGACGACGCCCACGGCTTACAGCGTTCCGGGGTACACGAAGCCTGATCCGGACAAGGCCACCCCGAAGGATCTCGCGATCGCGGTCGACGCGGTCGCCCAATCGGCGTCGCACGGCCTCTACTCGGTGAACTTCGTGTGGACGCTCATCGCCGGCTTCTTGGTCATGTTCATGCAGGCTGGCTTCGCGCTCGTCGAGACCGGCCTCATCAGAGCCAAGAACGCCTCGCACACGTTCTCGATGAACTTCCTGGTCTACGCGCTGGGAATGTTCGGCTTCTTCATCTGTGGCTTCGCCTTCATGTGCGGTGGCCTCAATGGAACCGCCATCGGCGGCCCCGTGACGTTGGGAGGCGTTCCAACGTTGCACTCGATGATGGCCGTCGGCAGCGCCGTCAACGGCGACCACGGCTGGGGCCTCCTCGGCACGACGGGCTTCTTCCTCACGGGTAATGGCTACGACGCCGGTGCCGTCGTGCTCTTCCTCTTCATGATGGTCTTCATGGACACGACGGCGACCATCGTGACGGGCGCGTGCGCCGAGCGCTGGAGCATGAAGAGCTTCTGCCTCTTCAGCATCGTCGTCGGCGCCATCATCTATCCGATCTTCGGCTGCTGGGTGTGGGGCGGTGGCTGGCTCGCGCAGCTCGGCTACCGCGTCGGCCTCGGCCACGGCGCCGTCGACTATGCTGGCTCCGGCGTCGTCCACCTCCAAGGTGGTGCGCTCGCGCTCATCACGGCGTATCTCATCGGGCCGCGCATCGGCAAGTACGGCGCCGACGGCAAGGTCAACCCCATCCTGCCCCACGACATTCCCATGGTGCAGGTCGGCACGTTCATCCTCGCCTTCGGCTGGTTCGGGTTCAACGCCGGCAGCTCGCTCGCGGGCGGCGACGGCCGCATCGGCATCGTGGCCACCAACACGATGCTCGCGGGCATGTCGGCGACGCTCTCGGGCGTCCTGTACATGTGGGTTCGCTACGGCAAGCCTGATCCCAGCATGATGTGTAACAGCATGCTCGCTGGTCTCGTCGCCATCACGTCGCCCTGCGCGTTCGTCACCCCGGTGGGCGCCTTCGTCATCGGCGCGATCGCCGGCGTGCTCGTCGTCGTCAGCGTGTTCTTCTTCGACAAGGTGAAGATCGACGATCCGGTCGGCGCGATCAGCGTCCACGGCGTCAATGGCGCCTGGGGACTCATCGCGGTCGGACTCTTTTCAGACGGCAGCTACGGGCAGGGATGGAACGGCGTCGGCGCGACCGAGTACATCGGCACGAAGGGCGCGGCGCTCATGGGCGTCACGGGCCTCTTCTACGGCGACTCCAAGCAACTCGTCGCCCAGGTCATCGAGGTCATCGTTGGCGTCGGCTGGAACGTCGTCGTGGGCGGCCTCGCCTTCTACATCATCGGCAAGATCCTCGGCTCGAACCGCGTCTCGGCAGCGGTCGAGATCGCGGGCCTCGACATCCCCGAGATGGGGTTGGCCGGGTACCCCGAGTTCTTCCCGCCCACGCCGGTGGAATCGGTGCCGGACGCCGAGGTTGCCGCGGCGAAGGCCACGATCCCGGCGCTCGCCAACTCGTAGGAGCAGGAGCCGGGCTGATCCCATCATCACTTAGTTAGTCCATAGTCCAGAACCCAAGCCGGGGCCGACTCGTCGCTACGACCGCTCGAGTCGCGCCCCGGCCGCTTTTTGTCCCGCTTCCACGCGCATGCACACCACACCTCTTTGGACTGTCCTACCGTTCCTCGTCTACCTGTTCGGCATCGCCGTCGTGCCGATCCTCTTCGGCCACTTCTGGGAGAGCAACCGCAACAAGCTGATCGTCGCGGTCGCCGCCTCGAGCCCCGTGTTGATCTACCTCGCGGGCCTCTCGGGTGGAGGCGCCCTGCTGGGCCGGACGGCGTGCGACTACTTCGCGTTCATGGCGCTGCTCGCCGCGCTGTTCACGATCTCGGGGGGCATCTGCCTGCATGGCGCGCTCGTGGGCTCGCCGCTCGTCAACACGATGATCCTCGCGACCGGCTCGCTGCTCGGCAGCCTCGTCGGCACGACGGGCGCCTCCGTGCTGCTCATCCGGCCGCTCCTGCGCGCCAACGAGCGGCGCGCCAGCGTCACGCACGTCGTCGTCTTCTTCATCTTCATCGTCTCGAACGGCGCGGGCCTGCTCACGCCGCTCGGCGATCCGCCGCTCTTCCTCGGCTTCCTGCGGGGCGTGCCCTTCGCGTGGACGCTTCGCCTCGCGCCGCAGTGGGCCCTCGTCAACGGCGCGCTGCTCGCGATCTTCGCCGTCATCGACAAGGTCCAATTCGCGCGCGAGCGCCGAAACCCGCCCGTTCGCCGCAGCCTGACGCCGCGGCCGGCCGCGCCCGAGGCCACGGGGCCGCTGCGCCTCGACGGCGCCCTCAACCTCGTGTGGCTCGCCGGCATGGTCTCGTTCGTGTTCCTCATCGGCTCGTACGGCCAGCGCTATCTGGGCGACGGTTACCTGCGCGCCGTCGTCCAGATCGCGGGGACCCTCGGCTTTGCCGCGCTGTCGTTCAACACGACGGCAAAGCGCGTCCACGAGATGAACCGCTTCTCGTGGGGGCCCATCGTCGAGGTCGCGGCGGTCTTCGTGGGCGTGTTCGTCACGATGGTGCCCGCGATGTCGTTCCTCGCCGAGCGTGGCGCGGCGCTGGGCATCACGAAGCCTTGGCAGTTCTTCTGGGCCGCGGGCGCCCTCTCGAGCGTCCTCGACAACGCGCCGACCTATCTCACGTTCGCCTCGCTCGCGACGGGCGTCGCGAACGGAGTCGGCGGCGCGACGCTCTCGCCCGACAACCTCGGCGCGCTCGCGGCGCACCCGCTCGGGCAGCACTTGCTCACGGCCGTGTCGTGCGGCGCCGTGCTCATGGGCGCCGTCACGTACATGGGAAACGGCCCCAACTTCATGGTCAAAGCCATCGCAGAGCAGCACCGCGTCCGCATGCCGACCTTCTTCGGGTATACGCTTTGGTCGTTCGCGATCCTCGTGCCCCTCTTTGCAGTCGTGTCGGTCATATTCTTCTGAGGAGACACCGATGTTGAAGAACATCCTCGTGGGACTAGAGGGCTCGACAGGAACGGCGCAGGCGACCGAGCTCGCGATCGCGCTCGGCAAGGTGGACGGCGCGTCGCTCGTCGGCCTCGCCATCATCGACGCGCCGGCGATCACGGCGGGAGCCGCCATGGGCATCGGCGGCTCGAGCTACAAGCACGAGCGCGACGACGCGCTCCTCACCGACGCCAAGCAACTGGCGCGCGATGCGGAGCAGCGGTTCCTCGCGCAGACGCGAGCCGCGGGCCTCGAGTCGAAGGTGGTCGAGATCACGGGAAAGGCGGCGGACACGCTGCTCGCGGAGCTCGAGCACTACGACCTCGGCCTGCTCGGCCGCTACGCGAACTTCCGCTTCGAGACCGACAAGACCGACCTGCGCACGTGGGACACCGTCGTGCACGGCGCGACGGAGCCACTCATCATCGTGCCCGAGGGTCCATTGGCCAAGGGGCGCGGCGCGGTCATCGCGTACGACGGCAGTCTCGCGGCCCAGCGCGCCATCCGGCTCTTCGTCGAACGAGGCCTTCACCGCGACCGGCAGGTTCACGTCGTCACGGTGAACGACAGCGGCGCCGTCGCCTGGGAGCTCGCGACGCAGGCGTCCGGAGAGCTCGGCAACCTGGGCGTCTCTTCGGAGGTTCACAACATCGTGTCCGTGCTGCCCATCGCGGATGCATTGCTCGAGGTCGCGGGTCAGGTCGACGCGGGGATCATCGCAATGGGCGCGTTCGCGCACTCGCGCCTGCGCAACCTCTTCCGAGGCTCGGTCACGCAGCAGCTCGTCGAGAAGACGACGGTGCCCCTCTTCCTTACGCACTGAGCGCGCACTGAGCGCGCCGGCGCCAGAGGTCAGCGTCGCCGCTGCCGCGCGCGTCGACGGTAGAGCGTCGAGACATCGATGCCGAGGATGGCCGCGGCGTCGGCCTTGTTGCCGCTGGACTGGCGCAGGACGGCGTCAACGTAGCGGTCCTCGACGTCCTCGAGACTGAGGTGAGCGGCGGCGAGCGCCTCCGTCGGATCGCCGACCGAGAGCGGCGTGATGGCCGCGCGAACCGCCGCGCCGTCGATCTCGCTCCGGGTCGTCGTCACGACGAGGCGCTGCACGACGTTCTCGAGCTCGCGCACGTTGCCCGGCCAGGGATGATCGATGATGACGCGCATGGCCTCCGCCGTGAGGCGCCGCTCCGTCGGGTTCTTCTCGCGCTGCTGGGCCCGCGCGAGAAAATGCTCGACCAGCAGCGGCAGATCCTCGCGGCGCTCGCGCAGCGGCGCCGTGCGAATGGGAATGACGTTGAGGCGGAAGAACAAATCCTCGCGGAAGGTGCGCGCTCGGACGAGCGCCGCGAGGTCGGTGTGGGTCGAGGCGATGCAGCGCACGTCGACCGTGCGGGAGGCGTCGTCGCCCAGCGTGCGAACTTGGCCGCTCTCGAGGACGCGCAACAGCTTGCCCTGCAGCGGCAGCGAAAGATCCGCCACTTCGTCGAGAAAGATCGTCCCGCCGTCCGCCTCGGCGAAGAGGCCCCGCCGCGCCGCCGCCGCGCCGGGGAAGGCGCCTGCGACGTGGCCGAAAAGCTCGCTCTCGAGCACGGCCTCGGGGAGCGCGGCGCAGCTCACCGTGATGAAGGCCCGATCGCGGCGTTCGCTCTCGACGTGGATGGAACGCGCGACGAGCTCCTTGCCCGTGCCCGTCTCGCCGGCGATGAGGACGGGGCTCGTGGCGCGCGCGACGCGCTCGACGAGGGCGCCGAGCTCTCGCACGGCAGCGCTCGTCCCCACGAAGCCGCGGGCCCCGAAGCGCTCGCGCAGGGTCGCGCGCAGCTCGCGGTTCTGCGCGCGCATGCGCTGATCGCTCACGGCCCGCTCGAGGAACACGCGAACAGCCGCCATCTTGAAGGGCTTCGTCACGTAGTGATAGGCGCCGCGCTGGATGGCGTTGACGGCGCTCTCGACGCTGCCGAAGGCCGTCATGAGGACGACGGGGACCTGCCCATCGGCGCGACGGATACCCTCGAGGACATCGATTCCGTCCGTGCCCTGCATGCGCAGGTCGGTGAGGACGACGTCGACGGGGTCACGCTCGAAGGCCTCGAGCGCCTCGGCCCCTCCAGTGGCCGTGCGGACCTCCCAGCCGTGATCGCCGAGGTAGCGCGCGAGCGTCGCCACCATCTCGGCGCTGTCGTCGACGACGAGAACGCTCGCGCTAGGCAACCCGCTGCCTCCCCTCGTCGGCACCGCCCGCGAGCGGCCACAACAGCGTCGTCACCGTGCCGACGCCCACGGTGCTGCGCAGCGCGATCTCGCCGCGGTGGTTGCGCACGATCTGACCGACGATCGCGAGCCCGAGCCCCGTGCCCTCGCCGCGCTTCTTCGTCGTGAAGTACGGGTCGAAGACCGCGTTCAGGTAGTGCGGCGGGATCCCCCCCCCTTGGTCGACCACCTCAATGCGCAGCCGCGCGTCACGCCCCTGCGCGCGCGCCGCAGTCACGCGAATGGTGCCCCCCGGATGGGACGCGTCGCAGGCGTTGAGCAGGAGGTTGACGAGCACCTGTTCGAGCTGGTCGGCGGCGGCGGCGACCGCGGGCAGCCCGTCGGTCGCGTCGACCTCGACGGAAAGCTGCTTCCTCGCGAAGCGCCACTCGAGCAGCTCGACGGACCGACCGATCGAGACGCGCGCGTCGGTGTGACTCATTGTGATGGGGCGCTCGCGCGAGAAGTCGAGGACCTGGCGGATCGTCGACGAGATACGATCGATCTCATCGACGACAGAGCTCAGGTCCTCGATGTCGCGGCGGTCGAGCCGGCGCTCGAGCATGTGCTCGGCGCGCCCGCGCACGACGGCGAGCGGCGTGCCGATGTCGTGCGCGATGCCCGCCGACAACACGCCGACGGTGACGAGCTTCTCGGCGCGCACGAGCTGGCGCTGCAGGCGCGCGACCTCCTCCGCAGCTTGCAAGCGCGCCTTGAGCGTTGCGGCGTTCGCGTGCTGTCGCAACATGAACCACCCGACCGCCAGGATCGCGGCAGCCACGCCCGCGCTCGTCATGACGAGCTGCCACAGGACGCTGCGGCGGCGCGCCTCGAGCTCGGCGGCCGGCGCGACGACGGCGACCGACCAAGAGCCGAGCGCCGAGGTGATGCGGGGGGCGACGCCCACGATCGCGTCCGTCGGCAGGCCCAGATCGTCGACGCCGGGGCGCCCGAGCCCAGGCTCGCCGCGCGCCCCCGCCTCGAGCGTCGCGACGAGCTCGGTGGCGCGCCCCGTACCGCTCGGGAGGAGCCGACAGTGTGTGTGCTGATCGCAGCCGACCCAAACGGCGCCGCTCGGATCGACGACGACGAGTCCGCGCGCGTCCGTGGGACGCCGCGAGACGGCCTCGAGCATGAGCGC
>DATAZS010000455.1:0-3347 GCA_036271915.1 Polyangia bacterium | reverse complement strand
CGCCCACCAGCTTCTTGAACTTCACCAGGGAGAAGTCGGGCTCGATGCCCGTCGTGTCGCAGTCCATCATGAAGCCGATCGTGCCCGTGGGCGCGAGCACCGTGGCCTGGCCGTTGCGGAAGCCGTGCTCCTTGCCGATGGCGATGGCGTCGTCCCACACGGCGCGCGCGGCCGTCATCATGTCGCCCGGCACGTGCGTCTGGTCGATCTTGTCGACGTGCGTGCGGTGCTTCTTCATGACGCCCAGGAACGGCTCGACGTTCTCGGCGTAGCCCTCGAACGGGCCCGTGATGTCGCGCGAGATCACGGCGCTGGTCCGGTACGCCCAGCCCGTCATGATCGCCGTGATGGTGCCCGCGTAGGCGCGCGCCTCGGCGCTGTCGTAGGGCAGGCCGCGCGACATGAGCAGCGCGCCCAGGTTCGCGTAGCCGAGGCCGAGTGGCCGGAACTTGTGCGAGTTGTCGCGGATGCGCTCCGTCGGGTACTTCGCGTTGCCGACGATGATCTCCTGCGCGACGATCGTGAGCTCGACGGCGCGCTTGAACGACTCGACGTCGAACTCGCCCGCGGTGCGGCCCCCCGTCATGTCCGTGGGAACGAACTTGCGCAGGTTGAGCGACGCGAGGTTGCAGGCCGAGTCATCGAGGTACATGTACTCGCTGCACGGGTTCGACGCGTTGATGCGCGCCGTGTTCGCCGACGTGTGCCACGCGTTGATCGTCGTGTCGTACTGCAGGCCAGGATCGCCGCACTGCCAGGCGGCCTCCGAGATCCAGCGCCACAGGTCGCGCGCCTTGAAGGTCTCGACGGGGCTGCCGTCGCGCACGGCGCGCGTCGTCCAGTCGCGATCCTTCTGCACGGCCTCCATGAAGTCGTCGCTCACGCGCACGGAGTTGTTCGAGTTCTGGAAGAAGACGGACTTGTACGCCTCGCCGTCGAACGAGCCGTCGTAGCCCGCGTCGATGAGTGTCCAGGCCTTCTTCTCTTCCTTGGCCTTGCACCACACGAATTCTTCGATGTCCGGGTGGTCGATGTCGAGCATCACCATCTTGGCGGCGCGGCGGGTCTTGCCGCCCGACTTGATGACGCCCGCGAACGCGTCGAAGCCGCGCATGAAGCTCACGGGGCCCGAGGCCGTGCCGCCGCCGTTGAGCAGCTCGCGCGCGCTGCGGATGGGCGACAGGTTCGTGCCCGTGCCCGAGCCGTACTTGAAGAGCATGCCTTCGGTCTTCGCGAGCCCGAGGATCGACTCCATCGTGTCGTCGACGCTGTTGATGAAGCACGCCGAGCACTGCGGATCCTTCTCGCTGCCGACGTTGAACCAGACGGGCGAGTTGAACGCCATCTTCTGCTCGACGAGCAGGTGGCGCAGCTCCGCTTTGAACACGGCGGCCGACTCGTCGTCCGCGAAGAACTTGTCCTTCACGCCCCACGCCGTGATCGTGTCGGCGACGCGCGAGATGAGCTGGCGCACCGAGCGCTCGCGCTCGGGCGTGCCCACGGTGCCGCGGAAGTACTTCTGCACGACGACGTTGGTCGCCGTCTGCGTCCAGCCCTTGGGCACCTCGACGTCACGCTGCTCGAACACCGATTTGCCGTTTTCGCCGGTGATGGCGGCCGTGCGGAGCTCCCACTGGACGTTCGTGAAGCCATCGTCGCCCGGCTTCGTGAAGTAGCGACGGATGTTGAGGCCCGGCTGCGCGGGCGCAGGTCGGACGACGGCCTTCAAAGTGGCGCCGCTGCCGCTGAGGGCGCGGGTCACCTTGCTGTCCTTTGTCGACTCCTTGGCCGACGAATCCTTGGCAATGTCGGTGTTGCGGCCATTGCGAGCTCTCCGGGCGTCTTGCTTCTCGAGCATGAGATGTCCTCCCCCAAAATGCTGCGGAAATCATGCGGAAGCTCCGGCCCCCGCTGCCACCACCTCGCCCGATTCAGGTCGCCGTGAAGCGCTCCGAATCGACGCCGATGGTGGGATAGCGTTTAATCACGCCGGTAGGACGAAATCAACAAAAGCACACAAGATGTTGTGTCTTTTGTCCTACCACCCCCTACTTATAGTGTTGATAAGCGGTGGACAACTTGTGGACACCGATCGAATTCGGGTCCGGTTCCGGCGCGTTGTGAGGCAGCGAAAGATTATCCACGTTGCTTACTGAAATGTAAATGCACGACTTGCAGTGCCCATATATATATGGTCAAACATGAACATTTCGGGCTCAGCGTACGCGCGCCTTTGCATCAAGCGGCCCAATTTTGAGATGCTGAGGGCCCTCGTGCGTCACCTGCTTCGCCTCTCACCCGCGCCGCTGCTCGCGCTCGTCGTCTGGGCCTCGGCATGCGTGGGGCCGCCCGATCAGATCGGCGAGCAGCAGGGCGCCGTGCTCGACATCTGCGCGACGGCCCCCGAGGGCGCTCTTTGCGATGACAAAAATGTTTGCACTGTCTTCGACGTGTGCAAATCCGGCGTGTGCAAGGGCGCGGCGGCGCCGAACGGCACGCTGTGCACCGACGGCAACGTCTGCACGGCGAACGATTCGTGCCGCGCGGGGAGCTGCGTGGGCGATTCCGTGCCCGACACGACGGCGTGCACGGATGGAGATCCCTGCACCGTGGGCGACGCGTGCAAGTCGGGCCTGTGCATTCCGGGCGCAGGCAAGATGATGTGCAACGACGGCATTGCGTGCACGATGGATAGCTGCGTCGCGGAGACGGGCTGCGTGTTCACGCCCGTCGGTGACTGCAGCATGCCGAAGGACGCGGGCCCAGAGACGTCGGTGCCGACGCCGGACGCGCGACCGGACACGATCCCCGACGCGAGCCCGACGAACGATGCGCCCAGCGACGTGATGTCGGGCGGCGACGTTGCTTCGCCCGACGGCGCTTCGCCCGACAGCGCTTCGCCCGACAGCGCGTCGCCTGACGGCACGTCGCCGAGCGACGGGCCCGTCGTGGACGCTCCTCGCGACACCGAGCCCGTCGACGTGCAAGCCACGGAGACGGCGCCGTCCGGCGACGGATCTACCCCGCCGATGCCTGACGCCGGTGTCGACGCGTCCGGGGCGCCCGACGCGGACGCCGCGGCGGACGGGCCGGCCGACGCCGTCGACGCGGCGATCGACATGGGCACGCTGCCGCCCGTGATGCTGCCCGTGCTGCGCGCGAGCGGCGGCGCTTGCGCCGTCGCGTCGACCGAGGCGCCGCGCGGCGGGTGGTCGCTCGTGGGGCTGGGGATCGTCACGCTGTTGGCGCGGCGGCGCGGCCGCGCGCGACGGCGCGCGTAAAGTCGTCGCAAAACTGGAGGTTCTCGCGGGCGCCGGTAGCATCGGGGCGTGCTGCGTCTCCTCGGC
>DATAZS010000454.1:0-6975 GCA_036271915.1 Polyangia bacterium | reverse complement strand
GGACGTCGCCGAGTTCATGAACACGCGCAAGCCGCACCTCGTGACGTGGAACGGGCGCGGCTTCGATCTGCCCGTGCTCGCGCTGCGCGGGCTGCGCTTCGGGCTCAACTTCAACTGGTACTACCGCGGCGAGGGCTACCGCTATCGCTTCAGCGAGGAGGGGCACCTCGATCTCGGCGACGTGCTGTCGGACCACGGCGCGGCGCGCATGACCTCGCTCGACGGCGCGGCGCGCCTCATTGGCCTGCCGGGCAAGGACGGCATCGACGGCAGCCAGGTCGAGGGGCTGTTCCACGCGGGCCAGATCGAGTCCCTGCGCAACTACTGCCTGTCCGACGTCGCGCAGACGGCCTTCCTGTTCCTGCGCTATCGGCTCGTCGCGGGCGTCATCGAGCGCGACGCCTATCGGCGCGCGGCGACGGGCCTGCTGGCCGCCATGGAGAGCGACGGCCGCTTCGGGCGGCTGCTCGGCGCCGTCGACCGCACGCGGCTCCTGCTCGAATGACCGCGGGCACGCTCGCGCCTCTGCCCCGCGCGTTCTACGCCCGGCCGACCGAGCTCGTCGCGCGCGCGCTGCTGGGCAAGGTCCTCGTGCGCCGGCTCGGGCGCCGCACGCTGCGCGCGCGCATCGTCGAGGTCGAGGCCTATCTGGGCGAGCGCGACGCCGCCTCGCACGCGCGGCGCGGACCGACGCCGCGCTCGATGATCATGTTCGGGCCGCCCGGGTTCCTGTACGTCTATCTCGTGTACGGGATGCACCACTGCATGAACTTCGTCACCGAGTCGGACGGCGTCGCGGGCGCCGTCTTGATCCGCGCGGCGGCGCCCCTCGACGCGACGGAGGCGCCGCGGCCTTACAGCGGCCCCGGCAAGCTGTGCGCGGGCCTCGGCGTCACGCTCGCCGACAAGGGGCTCGATCTCACGGTGGGCGCGGGCTTGTTCGTCGCCGATGACGGCTCGCCCGCGCCGCGCGTCTCGAAGTCGGCGCGCATCGGCGTCGACTACGCGGGCGCCTGGAAAGCGCGGCTGCTGCGCTTCTATGTGGCCGGTGACGCCCACGTCTCGGGGCAACCGCGCTGACGACCTAAATTGAAGTGATACTTTAAGGAGTGCCCGTGGCAGCCGCCTGGCGCTTGCGGACCTCGCGCTCGAGCGACGAGAACATGTTGGGCAGCGAAGCCGACACGAGGCCGTCGGTCACCTTGCGCAGCACGAAGCCAGGCAGCGGCGCCTTCACGTCGAGGCTCGCCGTGTACTCGACGGCGACACCGTCGCCCTCGGCCGTGAAGCGCCAGCCGCCCACCGAATTCGTGACGACCTCGCCCTCGACATACGTCCAGTCGACCGTCAGCGGGCCCCCGCCCTCGCCCAGGCACGTGAGATCGAGCACGTAGCGAATGGGCAGGACGATCTGGGCTTTGAACTCGACGCGCGCGACGTCGCCCGCGCTCGACAGGACGCGGGCCTCCTTGAGCTCGGGGAAGAGGCGCGGATAGGCCGGGAAATCGACGACGACGTCGTACACCTGGCGCGGCGTGGCGCGCGGGATGAGCTGGCGACGACGGACCGGCGCGCGGGTGTCCATGGCGTCGGGACTATGACGCGGGCGCCGCCGTCGGTCGAGCGATGTTTGACCGCGCCGCGCCCGGCCGCGTATCGTGCTCAACCTCGCTTCATGGCCCCACCCTTCGCACCCCCCGGAACCCGAACGAACTTCACCGCCGACCGCTCGCTGCGCATCGCGCACGTGCGCCTCGACCTCGACCTCGACCTGCCCGGCAAGCGCCTCGCGGGGGTCGCGACGTTGACGCTCGCGTCGCGGGTCGCCTCGCTCGCCGTCTTCACGCTCGACGCCGTCGAGATGGAGATCGAGAGCGTCGAGCTGGACGGCCACGCCGCCGTCTTCACGTACGACGGCGAGAAGCTGCGCGTGACGTGCGCGCGCCCCTTCGTGCGCGACGCCGAGTTCCACGCCGAGATCCGCTACCGCTGCGCGCCGCGCCGGGGCCTGTACTTCATGGGCCCCGACGAGGGTCACCCCGACCGCGCGCCGCAGTGCTGGACGCAAGGCCAGGACGACGACTCGCGCTACTACTGGCCCTGCATCGATCAGCCCATCGAGAAGTTCACGGCCGAGGTCATCTGCACGGCGCCCGCGGGTCTGTTCGTGTTGTCGAACGGCGAGCTGCGCGAGCGCACCGAGCTGCCCGCGGGCCGCCTGCGCTGGCACTACCACCTCGACTTCCCGCTGCCGTCGTACTTGCTGACGCTCGTGTGCGGGCCGTTCCTCGAGGTGCACGAGAAGGCGCCCAAGACGGGCGTCGACGTCTATTACTTCGCGGCGCCCGGCCGCGAGGCCGACGCGCGCCGCAGCTTTGGCCGCACGCCCGCCATGATCGACTTCTTCTCCGAGCGCATCGGCGTGCGCTACCCGCATACGCGCTACAGCCAGATCGCCGTGCCCGACTTCATCTTCGGCGGCATGGAGAACACGAGCGCGACGACGCTGACGGAGCTCGCGCTCGTCGACGAGCGCGCGTTCCTCGACCACGACGTCGACGGCCTCGTGTCGCACGAGCTCGCGCACCAGTGGTGGGGCGATCTCGTGACGTGCCGCGAGTGGTCCGAGGGCTGGCTCAACGAGGGCTTCGCGACCTACTTCGAGTACGTGTGGCGCGAGCACGCCAAGGGGCGTGACGAGGCCGACTACGAGCAGCTCGCCGACACAGAGGGCTACCTGTCGGAGGCCGGGCGCTACCAACGGTCAGTTGTATGTCGTCAGTATGACGAACCCATCCATCTGTTCGACGCGCACCTGTACGACAAGGGCGGGCGCGTCCTGCACATGCTGCGCGACGCGTTGGGCGACGGCGTGTTCTGGCGCGTGCTGCGCCACTACGCCGAGAAGCACGGGCGCGGCTCCGTCGAGACGCGCGATCTCGCGCGCGCGATCGAGGAGGTCTCGGGGCGAAGCTTCGACGAGTTCCTCGATCGCTGGATCGCGCGGCCCGGGCACCCTGAGCTCGAGTGCGCGTGGGAGTGGGACGAGGATCGCAAGGTCGGCACGCTGCGCGTCGCGCAGAAGCAGGCCGTGACGGCGGAGGCGCCGCTGTTCAAGTTCGATACGCGCGTACGCTTCGAGGTCGACGGCCAGGAGCGCGACGAAGCCGTCTCGGTGACCGAGGCGACACATGCCTTCGAGTTTCGGCTGCCCGCGCGGCCCACGCAGGTCGTGTTCGATCCGGGCGACGTCATCCTCAAGACGACGAAGATGGAGAAGCCGCGCCCGCTGTGGCGGCGGCAGCTCGAGGCGGCGCGCCTCGGCGTCGATCGCGTCCTCGCGGCCACGGCGCTCGGTGGGATCGTCGAGCCGGCCTCGGTCGAGGCGCTCGCGGGAGCGCTCAAGCGCGAGCGCTTTTGGGCCGTGCGCGTCGCGGCGGCGCGCGCGCTCGGGCGCATGCGACGCGACGACGCGCGCGAGGTGCTGCTCGCGGCGTTCGACGACGCGCACGCCAAGGTGCGGCGCGCGGCGGCGGCGGCGCTCGGCGAGTGGCGCGGCGACGAGCGGGCGGCGCGCGCGCTCGCGACGCGCCTGCAAAAGGGCGATGCCAGCGTGTTCGTCGAGGCGGAGGCGGCGCTCGCGCTCGGGCGGACGCGCTCGCCGCTCGCGCTCGAGATCCTGCCGACGCTGTTCGGCAAGCCGTCGTACCAGGACGTGCTGCGCACGCGCGCCATCGAGGGCCTTGGCCTGTGCGGCGACGAGCGCGCGCTCGGCGTCATCAAGGGCGCCTGGCGCCCGCACGGCGCGGGCGTATTCCTTGCGCGGCGCGCGGTCGTCGTCGCGGCGGCCGAGCTGTCGGCGGGCACGTCGTTCGCGCGCGCGGGCCGCGAGCTCGTCGAGGACTGCCTGCGCGATCCCGACTTCCGCGTGCGCGGCGAGGCGGCCGCGGCGCTGGGCCGCATCGGGCAGCCCGAGGCGATCCCCGCGATCGAGCGCACGCTCGCCGCGGAGCTCGACGGACGCGCGCGCCGCCGCATGAACGACGCCGTCCGCGTCCTGCGCGACGGCGTGCGGCCCGCGGAGCAGACGCGTCTGCTGCGTGACGAGGTCGACCGCCTGCGTGGCGAGCACGCGCGCCTGCGCGAGCGGCTCGAGAAGCTCGAGGCGCGCGGCAACGGCGCGCCTCCCGCGGGCCCCGGCGGCAAAGCGGCGCCGCCCGCGAAGACGAAGCGGCCGCGCCCCGTCGTGCGACGACGCGCGGGCCACCGCCCCGTCAGACGTTAGGCAGCGGGCCCGCGAGGTGGAGGAGGTCCAGCCGCCGCTCGCCGCCCGCGCCCACGAGGAGGGTCACGAGAGGCTCGTCGTCGTCGATGACGAGGTTGAGGTGCGGGCGATCGCCGACGCGCGCGTGCATCACCTCGATGAGGCGCCGCGCGGCGCCGCGATCGACGGCCCGGAACGGAAAGGCGCCAGGGAACGCAGGTAACAACACGGCGACGCCGCACAGCTGTTCGCCGCGGCTCGCCGCCAAAACGGCGCGCCCCGATTCGCGCTGCGCGGCGAGCTGACCGAGAGGCAGATCGAACAGCCGCTCGAGATCGGCGTCTCGCGCGGGTCCCAGCTCCTCGACGACCTCGTCAGAGCTCGGCAACGCGTCGGCCGCGCGCCACGGAACGCGCATCGCATGCGACGCATAGAGCGTCCGCAAGCCGAGCCCTTCGTACAGCGCGCGGGCGGCGACGTTCTGCGGGGCGACGTTGAGGCGCCAGCGTGATTTTTCCGCGGCGCGCAGGTGCCGCGCCGTCGCCTCCATGAGCGCGCGACCCACGCCGCGTCGCCGTGCCTCGGCGGCGACGACGATGTTGCGCACGTAGCCCGTGTCGACGTACTCCTGCGTGAAGCAGTAGCCGAGCGTGTTCGCGTCGTCGTGAGCGATGAGCGTGGACGGCACATAGCCCGTGGCCCACGCGTCGCGTCCGGGCAGCGGCTCCTCGACGCGGAGCTCGGGGAACAGACGCGCGAACGTCGGGTAATCGTCGACCGACGCGCGGCGGATCGCGACGGCGCCCACGGCTACCCCGTCTGCAGCTCGGCGACGATCTCACGCGCGATCTCTCTCGCGCGATCGATCTCGTTGCGCGGGACCGAGACGGCGCCCACGACGGGGTGCCCGCCGCCGCCGTAGCGCTCGCAGATCTTGCTGATGTCGTGCGTGCGCGGCACCGTGACCCACGGGTTCGAGCCCACGGAGATCTTCGCGCGCGCCCCCAGCGTCACGCCCACCGAGTAGCGCGTCTCGGGGAACAGGTAGTACGAGATGAACTTGTTGAAGGCGCCGATGTTGTGGTCGGCGACGTCGAAGAAGACGACGCCGGCGTCGAGCTTCGCCGCCTTGCGAATCGTCTCGACGTTGCGCGCGTGCTGCTCGAGCACGGGGCCGAGCGGCTCGGTGACGTAGTCGTCGGCCGCGATGTCGCCGAGCGGCCGCGTCACGAGGTCGGCGATGAAGCGCTCGGCCGTCGCGTTGTCGCGGTTGTTCTCGATGAAGGTCATGAGCCGCAGCGCGGGCTCTTTGAGCTCGACGGCCATCTTCGCGCTCGGGAACAGCGCGCCGTCGATGATCTCGGCCCACTCGACGAGCTCGGCGAGCGGCGCCTGCGATTGGTCGAAGCCGAACTTCGCCGTCACCGTGTCCGCGAGGAACTTCGTGCAGCTCTTTGCAGACGGGTCGTAGAACTTGCGGCCCGTGGCGTCGGCGCGGAAGTGCGCCTCGTCGCCCGGCACCTGGAACGCCGATGCGTGGTGATCGAACCACCACGACAGGCGCGGATCCTGCGAGTACCGGAAGTCGACGCACGCGTTCTCGTCGCCGTCGAAGACATCGGACGGGAACGCGGCGTCGCCCTTGTGCTCCATGGGGCGGTACACGATGTCGACGGGACCCTTGGCGACGCGCTCTTTATAGAACCGCGTGAAGAGGCCCGCGCTGCTGCAGCCGTCGAAGCAATTGCCGTGATACAGGATGCGCAGCCGCACGTTTCCAACGTTAGGTGAGCGCCCGCGCGAGGGCAAGCCCCATCGCGCCAGCTGGGATGACACACGAACGCGGCGCGCGCGGGGCTCGCGGACGACGCGCCCTCCGTATACAGTGTCGGCCCATGCCCGAGTTCCTGACAGACCTGAAGCGTTCTCACGACTGTGGCGCGCTGCGCGCCAGCGACGCCGGCAAGCACGTCGTGCTCTTTGGTTGGGTGGCCTCGCGCCGCGATCACGGCGGCCTCGTGTTCATCGACCTGCGCGATCGCGCGGGCATCACGCAGGTGGCGTTCGAGCCCGACCAGGGCGCCGCGGCCTTCGCGCTCGCGGGTGAGCTGCGCCACGAGTTCTGCATCGGCATCTCGGGCACCGTCGTCGAGCGCGGCGGCAAGAAGAACCCGAACCTCGCGACGGGCGAGATCGAGATCAAGGCAGACGCGCTCACGATCTTCTCGCGCTCCGAGACGCCGCCGTTCGAGATCAACGACCAGACGCTCGCGGGCGAGTCGGTGCGGCTCAAGCACCGCTACCTCGATCTGCGGCGCCCCGCGCTGCAGAAGAACTTCCTCGTGCGCTCGCAGATTTATCAAACGACGCGGCGTTACCTCTCGAACGAAGGCTTCGCCGAGATCGAGACGCCGTTCATGGTGAAGTACACGCCGGGCGGCGCGCGCAACTTCCTCGTGCCGTCGCGCCTCAACCCCAGCCAGTTCTACGCGCTCGCAGAGAGCCCGCAGATCTTCAAGCAGCTGTTCATGGTCGCGGGCTTCGATCGCTACTTCCAGATCGTGCGCTGCTTCCGCGACGAGGATCTCCGCCTCGATCGCCAGCCGGAGTTCACGCAGATCGACGTGGAGATGTCGTTCGTCGTCGAGGAAGACGTGTACGAGATCATGGAGGGGCTGATCGCCAAGATCTGGAAGGACGTGCACGGCATC
>DATAZS010000453.1:0-5843 GCA_036271915.1 Polyangia bacterium | reverse complement strand
CGGGGACTTGAACCCCGATGGCTGTTAACCGCTAGCACCTCAAGCTAGTGCGTCTACCAGTTCCGCCACCTTCGCGAAAAGCGGGCTTGATATAGACGCGTACCGTGCGCCCTGTCAACGGGCGAGACGCGAGAACAACGCGAGCGGCGCGAACAATGCGAGTGAAGCGCGGCTCCGCCGCGCGCAGCGAGGGAGTCTGAGGGGCGCGAGCGGCAGCGAGCCGCCCCTCAGCTGAGACGGTGGATGCCGTCGACGACGTGCCAGGTGGCGACGACGGTCAGCTCGACGAGCTTCTCCGTGCGGCGGCTGTCGGGCACGACCATGTGCTCCGCCGTCGACAGCGCCTGCAGCTGACGCAGGAAACGCAGGATCACGCGGCGATCCGAGTTCCCGATCCAGCGGTTGATCCGATCGGTGAGCACGTTCTGGTGCTGCTGGATGAAGCGCGCCGCCGACTGCGCGTTCGTCGTGCGCGCCCCGCGGTGCGCGCGCGACGCGCGCGCCCCCCCAGCCTTGCGCGGCGCGCGGCGCGGGAAGATCTCGAGCAGATCGCGCCGGTACTCGAGCAGATCCTCGTCGACGACGTCGCCGATGTCGAAGTACTCGGCGACCGTCTCCTTGATGTCGGTGTAAGGCAGGCGCAGGCCGAGCCGGAGGTTGCCCGGGCTGCCCTTGCAAGCGCGCTCGATGCCGACGACGCGGTCGACGTACTCGAGCTTCGCGAAGGCGACCTGCCACGCGCGATAGCGGCGCCGCCAGTGCTGCGTCGGATCGATCCACACGGCGAAGGTCTCGGCCCAGTCCTCGTCCGGATGCTTCTGCGCGTAGTGGTACATGCCCGCGCGGTGCAGGTAGCGGACGTAGTCGCGGCTCCACGGGTTCGGGTTGTAGACGTCGCGATAAGAGCGGCGAAAGTCGCCGAAGGTCTGCGTCCAGTCACGCCGCTTCCAAAGACCGAAGGCGTAGTTGAGCGCGTGCCCCGCCTCGTGGCGCAGGTACATGAGCACCTCTTCGCGCGTGTACTCGAAGAGGTGGTCGTTGACGAGGCGCCACAGCGTCGCGTTCGCGAGGTACCACGGAATGTTGACGCTCACGGCGCGGTCGGCCGTCCAGAAGTCCTCGTCGCCCAGGTAATACTGCGGCACGAAGGTGATGCCCTTGGCGCGCAGCTCGCTGATGACCTGCTCGACGCACTCGGCGAGGATGCCCTCGGGTCGCAGCGACAGATCGCAGATGCGCGTCGCGAGCAGCTTCTGCAGCCCGACCTCGCGCACGACTTTCGACGGCAGCAGTGAAGCACTGCGCGAGGCGCTGCGTCTCCCGCGAAGGACCGCGACGGCCATGGGGCAGAACCTTTAGCATGCTCCCCCGCCCCGGTCCCGCCAAAACCAGGACCAAAATATCGACAATGATTATGTCGACTTACGGTCGTGATGCGGCGCGCATAAAAGAACGACCGAAACAGAGAAACCGCTGGCGTAGTATCCGGGGGCGCGTGCGGTCATTCAGCTCCAGTTGGTCCCGGGCGGCCCTCGTCCTGGTGCTGTACCTCGCGCTCGGCGCGACGGCGATCGTCTGGGGCGGGCTGCGCGGGCAAGCCAACGTGTGGCAGTTGCCGGGGCGCGGAGAGCCGCTCGTGTTCGCGGGCATCGCGACCGGGATCCTGCTCGGGCTCGCCATCGTGTTCGCCTCGCGGCTCGCGCTCTATCGCTTCGACTGGGCGCGCGCGCTGCACCGCGAGTTCCGCGGCCTCCTCAACCCGCTGTCGGACGTCGAAATCATCGTGCTGGCCGTGGCGTCGTCGGTCGGCGAGGAGATGTTCTTTCGTGGCGCGCTGCTGCCCGTGATCGGCCTGCTCGGGTCGAGCGCCGTGTTCGCGCTGCTGCACATCGGGCCGAAGGCGCGGCACCTGCCCTGGACGATCTCGTCGTTCGGCGCGGGGCTCATGTTCGGCGCGATGTTCACGTGGACGGGCGATCTCACGGGCTGCGTGCTCGCGCACTTCCTCGTGAACTTTTTAAACTTGCGCCACGTCGCGCAGTACGAGCTGCGATAACGAGCGCGCTAACCCCGCACGAGCGCGACGATCTAACGTCGCACGAGCGCGACGATCTAACGCCGCACGAGCGCGACGATCTAACGTCGCACGAGCGCGACGATGCGGTAGGAGTTGCCGCGCCTCGCGAGCGCGGCGATGAGGGCGTCGCCGTCGTGCAACGTCGAGACTGCGAACAACAGACCCGAGCCGTCGTCGAGCCCCGTCGGCAAGCGTCCGATCGCGGAGCGCACGCCCGCGCCCGTGAGCAGCTGAACGCCGCCCAGCCCCTTGCTGCCGAGCTCGGCCGCGAGATCCTTGAGCATGGGTTGAAGGTCGGCGCGCGCCTTGACGGTGCCGCCGCCCGTCGTGCGGAACGGGATCTCGGCGAGCGTCGCCATCGTCGTGACGTCGCCCGCGGCGAGCGCGCCGAAGAAGCGGCCCGCGACGATGCGCGCCTCGGGCTCGTGCGCCTCGGACACGGGCGGGCTCGCGGCGCCACGAGCCTTCGCCGGCTCCTCGGGCTCCGCCTCGGCGGGCCTGCTGCCGCCCTCGGCGCGCGCGATCTCTTCGTCGAGCGCGTGTATCTTCGCACGGTGGGCGGCGTCGTCGCCGACGTCGCGGCGCAGGTGGCGCGGCCCCTCGCGCACGGGCGCGCCTGCCTCGAGCCCGTTCGCGGCATCGGCGTGCGCGGCTGAGGCTTTGTCGGCGTCCGGAGGCGGGTTGTTGAGGATGAAGTAGTCGACGCCCGACGTCGCGCACTGGCGGCCGTCTCGATAAAAGCGCCAATGGATGTAGATCTTGCCGTTGGCCGAGCGGATCTCGTGCGGCGGATCGGGGTACGGTCCGCCCGCGAAGGCGGTGTCGATCGCGGCCGTGTCGTAGGGCAGGTAACCCGACGCCTTGACGATCGTGACCTTGTCCACGGTGCCGTCGGCGTTGAGCACCATCTCGAGCGTCGTGAGGAGGTTGGGGTTGTTGAGCGGGCTCGACGAGCCGAGCTCGTCCCAGTCCTCGAGCGCGCCGAAGCCCCACAGCAAATGGATGCTCCGGTGCATGCGCGCGACGAAGGCGGCGAACGGCGCGGCGCGCGTGTTGAGCTCGGTCTGGTTGCCCGGCCTAACCTCGGGGATGAAGTTCTCGAGCGACGATTGCACGCGCGCCTGGCGCTCGCGGAACTTGCCCACGCGCGTCGACTTCATCTTCTTCGCGAGGCGGCGCTCGGCCTCGGCGTCGGCGCCGAACATGTACTCGTAGTCGCTGCCCGAGATCGCGAGCTTCACCTTCTTGCCCTTGGCGCGATCGGCGCGGCTCTCCGTGCCGCGCGTCGTGGGCCGCGCGTCGCGCAGGTCGCCGTCGGGCGCGTGCGGCAGCGACGGATCGAAGGTCTCGGGCGTGACCTCGTGCGAGCGCGGCGCGGGATCGCGCAGCGCGAGCAGCGATTTTTCGCGCCGGTCGTCCTGCGACGCGAGCTCGGGATTCTCGTGCGGCGTCACGGACGGCGCCATCTTGCCCGCGGCCGACTTCTCGTCGGCGAGCTGGCGGATCTGATCCTTGGGGCCGCCGATCTGCGGGTCCTGGCGATCGGACGGCGCCGAGGCGGGCTCGTCGGCGCCCTTGCTGGCCTTGTCGAGGTTGGTCTGCGTCGCGCGCGTCTCTTGCGCGACCCTGTTGTTCTTCTCGGCGAGGAACTTGGCGTCGGGCGAGACCTTGTCGTTCTCGTGGTCGACGTCGACGCTCTTCATGTTGTCGTGCTTCTCGGGCGGCGGCGGCGGCGACTGCGGCATGGGCGGCATCGGCGGCACGACGATCTCGGGCTCGGGCTTGGGCTTCGGCTTGTCGGCCTTCGCGAGCTCGACCTTGTCGGGCTTCTTCTTGTCCTTTTCCTTCTCCTTCTTCTCTTTTTTCGCCTCGGGCTTCAGCTTCTCGAGCGCGTCTTGGTCCTCTTTGGGAGGTTCGAGCGCGGGCAAATCGGCGGGGAGCTGCTCGTCGGGGACGTTCTCGAAGCCAACGTCTACCTCCTCGGCGCGCTCGGCTGCCTCACGGCCGCCGTACACGAAGGCCGCGATGATGATGGGACCCAGCAGCAGCGCATGGAGCTGCAGCGAAAACAGCACCCCACGGCCGAGGTGCCCGCGCGAGCGGTTCGTCGGGGATGGGAGCATCGCCAATCGCGCAGCCTAGCACGCGCGACAGCGTGCCGCGCCTCGCGCCTCCAGCGGGATCGCGGGCACTAAGCCCGCGTTTTGCTAGTTCATTTTGCGGTAGACGCCGACGACGATGCCGATGAGGTTCACCGAGCGGAAGTCCTTCTTCTTCACGATGATCGGCTGCATCGCCGCGTTGGCGGGCTGGAAGCGGATGTTGTCGCCCTCGGGGTAGTAGCGCTTCACGGTGGCCTCGTCGCCCGACGGGCCGCTGATCATGGCGACGACGATGTCGCCGCGGCTGGCCTGGAGCTGCTTCTTCACGAAGATGTAGTCGCCGTCGAAGATGCCGTCCTCGATCATCGACTCGCCCTTCACGCGCAGCGCGAAGACCTCGCGCGACTGGCCGATGAAGAATCTGTCGACGTGCACGGTGTCCTGCACGTTCTCGACGGCGAGGAGCGGCAGGCCCGCGGCGACGCGGCCCACGACGGGGATCTCGACCATGTCGCCGAAGCGCGCATCGTCTTTTTCGGCTTTGCTCGCCGCGCTCGCCGACGGGGGCGCGCCCACGGGCCGCAGCGCGCGCGACTTCAGGTCCTCGCGCTGCAGGTGACCCTTCTTCTCGAGCGCGCGCAGGTGGTCGTTCACGCCATTCGTCGAGCGGATGCCGAAGTGCTCGCCGATCTCGCGCAGCGTGGGCGGATAGCCCCGCTCCTCGATCGACTGCGAGATGAAGCCGAGGATCTCCTGCTGACGATCCGTCAAGACGCCGCGCGTGTCGTCCCGAACGAGGGTGAGCGTGCCCATTGATTGACCTCCCGAAGCCACTGAACATTCGTATGGTACGGAACGGATGTGCCGTGTCAACAAAATCAATCGGTACCGCAATGCGCGCGCGCCCTCGAGGTCGAGATGTTGCGATGTTGTTGACCTCGAAGCGCTTCGTTCCTTATTGTCGCGGCGGTTCTCCGAAGCACTCCCACGCGCCGCACCCCCGGACGGAGCTCAATGACCATGAAGCGCATCAGTCACTCGCTCGTTGCCCTTCTCACGCTGGGCTCGGCGGCCCTGTACAGCCGCGCTGCGAGCGCCGACGACTACGATCTCACGATCAACGCCGAGGGCGGCGCTGGCGCGATGCTGTCATCGCCCCAGCGCAACGCGCTCAAATACAACCTCGCGCTCGAGGGCGCCATTCGGCCGGGCATCGTCATCGCCGAGCCGCTCACGTTGCAGCTCGACTTCGGCTCGTGGTGGTTCCCGTCGTCGAGCAAGGGCTACGGCCGCGCGACGCTGCTCGGGTTCGGGTTGCGCTTCGATCCGATGTTGAGTGACGTCGGTCGATTCATCGTCGACGGACATACGGGCGTGGGCCTCACGGGCGACGTCGAGCGCGCCATGTTCGACGCCGGCATCGGCTTCGAGTTCGCGCTCAACAAGTCCTGGGGGCTCGGCCCCGTCTTCCGTTACGGCCAGGTCGTGCACGACGCCGCCGCCGACAACACGGGCGACGCGAAGTTCTTCGCCGTGGCGCTGTCGCTGACCTTCCGGCCCATGCACGCGCCGCCGCCGCCACCGCCTCCCCCGCCGCCGCCGCCGGCGCCCGTGCCGCCCGCCGACACGGACCACGACGGCATTCCCGATTCGTCGGACGTCTG
>DATAZS010000452.1:0-4988 GCA_036271915.1 Polyangia bacterium | reverse complement strand
CCCGCCGTCGGCACGGAGCGCGTGCCGCTGCGCGAGGCGGGCGGGCGTGTGCTCGCGGCGGCGCTGCGCGCGCCCGAGAATTTGCCCGCCGAGCGACGCGCCGTCATGGACGGTTACGCCGTGCGCGCGGCCGACCTGCGCGCCGCCTCGGAGCTCGCGTCGATCTCGCTCGCGCTCGTCGGGACCGTGCCCATGGGCGAGATCTTCGCGGGCACGCTGGCCGCGGGAGAGGCCGTCGCGATCTCGACGGGAGGCTTCTTGCCCGCGGGCGCCGACGCCGTCGTCATGGTCGAGCACACTTCGTCGACGGGCGAGAGTGAGGGCGGCGGGCGTTCGGTCGAGATCGCGCGCGCCGTCGCGCCCGGCGCCAACGTCATCCAAGTCGCCGAGGACTTCGCGGCGGGCGACGACGTGCTGCCCGCGGGGCGTCGTCTGCGCCCGCAGGATCTCGCGGCGCTTGCGACGTTCGGCGTGGCCGAGGTCGGCGTCTTCCGGCGGCCGCGCGTCGCCGTGCTCTCGACGGGCAACGAGCTGTGCGCGCCCGGCGCGCCGCCGCGGCCGGGACAGGTGCGCGACGCCAACCAGTACGTCCTCGGCGCGCAGGTCGAGGCCGCGGGGTGCGTCGCGGTCTACGGCGGCATCGTGCGCGACGACGCGGCCGCGCTGCGCGAGGCCGTCGCGCGCGCGCTCGCCGAGCACGACGCGGTCATCTTGTCGGGCGGCTCGTCGGTGGGCACGAAGGACGTCACGGCCGCGGCGATGCTGGATCTGCCGGCGCCCGGCGTCCTCTTTCACGGCATCGACATTCGTCCCGGCAAGCCGACGTTGTTCGCGCGCGCGGGCGGCAAGCCCGTCGTGGGCATGCCCGGCTTCCCGACGTCGTCGCTCATCGTGTTCGACGCGTTCATTCGCCCGATGCTGTGGCGCCTGGGCGGGAAGGTCGAAAGAGAGAACTGGCCGTCGCGGAGGCGCGCGCGCCTCGGGCGGGCGCAGGCCTCCGTCGTCGGCCGCGAGGACTACGTGCGCGTGCGCCTCGTCGAGCGCGCCGGCGATCCGGATCTATGGGCCGAGCCGCTCGTCGGTGGCTCGGCGGCCATCTCGAACGTCGTGCGCGCCGACGGCCTCGTGCGCGTCGCCGCCGAAGCGGCCGGCCTCGCGGCCGGCGCGCTCGTCGACGTTTTCCTCTACTGAGCGCCAGCGCAATTGACGCGGCGGCGCGTCCGCCGTTACGCTTCCGCCCATGATTCGTTCTCGCTTGGTCGCGGCAGCGCTCGTGTACGGTCTCGCCTCCGTCGCGTCCTTCGTCACGCCCTTCGTGGCGATCTCCGTGCTGGACGGCGGGCAGGCGTTCGCGCAGACGGCGACGCGGCCGCGCATCAAGGGCCGCACGCACCGCCTCAAGATCGAGAGCTCGCCGCCCGAGGCCGCGATCTATTGGGACGCGGGGCCGAGCGCGAACCCGAAGAGCTTCGGTCTCGTGGGCTACGCGCCCATGTCGATCAAGGTGCCGCGCGGGCCCGTGACGATCGTCGTCGAGCTGCAGGGCTTCAAGCCGCAGCAGCAGCAGCTCGAGGTCAAGAAGAGCCAGACGGTCAGCTTCACGCTCGAGCGCGCGCCGCAGCTCGCGAAGCTCGATCTACAAACGACCGACGGCACGGCGACGGGCGCCGACGTCAAGATCGACGGGCAGGGCGTGGGCACGATCCCGAACGCCTTCGACGTCCCCGCGGGGCGCCACCAGGTCGAGGTCAGCAAGGCGACCATGAAGCCTTGGATGCAATGGTTCACGCTCGCCGAGGGTGAGCACCACACCCACGACGTCAGCCTCGCGGCGGCGCAGGCTCCCACGGGCGCGTTGCTCGTGACGTCCGACGCGGGCGGCGACGTCTACGTCGACGGCGTCCGCAAGGACGTCGCGCCCGCGATCATCACGGGCGTCCCCGCGGGCGATCACGTCATCGAGATTCGCAAGGACGGGATCCCGCCTTGGCGCCAGAGCGTCACGGTGCCCGCGGGACAGCAGGTCAAGGTCGCGGCCACGTTCGGCGCCGCGGCCGCGGGCGGCGGCAGCCTGCGCGTCATCGCGAGCGAGCCCGACGCGTCCATCTTCGTCGACGGCGAGGACAAGGGCCGCTCTCCCGCGAACATCGCGTCGATCCTGCCGGGCGATCACGTCGTCGAGGCGCGCAAGTCGAAGTTCAAGTCGGTGCAGCAGACCGTCCACATCCTCGCGGGGCAGAACGCGCTCGCGCAGCTGCAGATGGAGCTGGCGCCGCCCGACCGTCCGCGCGCCGAGCTCAAGGTGCAGTCGACCGTGCCGAACGCCGAGGTCTTCGTCGACGGCTCGAGCCTGGGCCGCGCGCCCGTCGATCGCACCGACCTCGATCCCGGCAAGCACTACGTCGTCGTGCACCGCGACGGGTTCACCGACTTCAAGCGCGAGGTCATGCTCATCGAGAACCAGCCCGTCGCGCTCGTCGCCGATCTCTCGGCCACGGGCTCCGTGCGCGTGCTCTCGACGCCCGAGGGCGCCGAGGTGCGCGTCGACGGCGAGCTCATCGGCCAGACGCCCGTGTCGCGCGACCAGATCCCGGCGGGCGACCACGTCATCGAGTTCCGCCTCAAGGGTTACTTCGACCACAAGGAGACGATGAAGGTCGACGGCGGCCGCGAGAAGGTGTTCTCCGTCGACCTCAAGATCATCCCCACGGGCCCGACGCCCGAGCAGGTGCAGAAGCGCAAGGGTGGCATGTCGTCGTTCGGCGCGAAGGTCAACCCCGTGGGCGGCGTCACGGCCGACTTCGGCGCCGGCTATCCGTACTACTTCACGGCGCGCCTCACGGTCGGCGTGTTCAACCTCAAGCCGATCGGCGTCGACGTCGGCGTCGAGTTTCAGACGTTCTTCGAGATGTACAACCTGGCCGTCCACGGCCGCCTGCAGTTCGTCGAGACGGGCCCGCTCTCGGTCGCCGCGAAGGTGGATCTGGGCGGCGGTGCGGGCCCCAACGGCCGCGACACGTACTTCCTCGACGTGACGGGCGTCGCGTCGCTCGCGTTCAGCGACGTCGCGACCGTGTCGGCGACCGTTCGCTACTCGGGCTGGACCGACAAGTTCTGCCCGTCGGCGGCCCAGCGGAGCAATGGCGTCAACGCCGAAGAGTACTGCGGCGACGCCACGGGCGCGGGGTACAACACGATGCTCTTCGACAAGGACCCGAACACGAACCGCTTCGGCGGCAATCGCCTCTACCTGGGCATCGGCGCGACGGCGGCCCTCGACCGGTTCACGTCGCTGTTCATCCAGATCGAGTTCCTCCCGGCGCCCGACACCTTGTCACCCGAGCCGCGCAAGGCCTTCGACGACAAGTACAACGGCGCCATGCCGGGCAAGGATCCCTTCATCTACGGCATGGGCGGCCTGTCGCTGAAATTCTGAGCTGACGCTCAGAAATGAAGTTCTGAGCTGACGCTCAGAACTGGGTTCGGGCCGTCAGGCGTGACCGACCGCGCGCTGGAGAGATTGTTCTGAAATTTCGCTAGCGCGCCGGGAAATTTTTCTTCAACGTACGTCCCCATGAGCAGCACCGGGGGCATCCCGCGCAAGTGGACGATCGCAGACTCCGCTGAGACGTTCGGCGTGAAGTACTGGGGCAACAACTACTTCTCGATCAACGACTCGGGCAACGTCCAGGCGCACCCCGCCGGACCTGAGAGCGGCCGCATCGACCTCAAGGAGCTCGTCGACGAGGTCGCGCGCCGCGGGATCGGGCTGCCGCTGCTGATTCGCTTCTCCGACGTGCTCAAGAGCCGCATCGTCGAGCTCAACGAGACCTTCCGCGCCGCGATCGCCGAGCACGGGTACAAGGGCCAATACAAGGGCGTCTACCCGATCAAGGTCAACCAGCACCGCTACGTCGTCGAGGAGATCGTTCAGTTCGGCCGCCCGTATCACTACGGCCTCGAGGCGGGCTCGAAGCCCGAGCTGCTCGCCGTCATGGCGATGCTCGACGACGAGGAAGCGCTCGTCGTCTGCAACGGCTACAAGGACGAGGAGTACATAGAGACGGCGCTCACGTGCTCGAAGCTGGGCCGCACCGTGCTCATCGTCGTCGAAAAGTACTCGGAGCTGCAGCTCATCGCCGACGTCGCCAAGCGCATGGGTGTGCGCCCGCGCATCGGCGTGCGCGTCAAGCTCGCGGCCAAAGGCTCGGGGCGCTGGGAAGCTTCGGGCGGCGACCGATCGAAGTTCGGCCTGTCGACGCGCGAGGTGGTCGAGGCCATCAACTTCATGAAGGCCAACGATCTGCTGAGCTGCTTCGAGCTCATGCACTTCCACCTGGGCAGCCAGATCTCGGCGATTCGCGCCGTGAAGAACGCGCTCCGCGAAGCGGGCCGCTTCTACGTCGAGGTCGCGAAGATGGGCGCGCCGCTCAAGTACTTCGACGCGGGCGGCGGCCTGGGCGTCGATTACGACGGCTCGCAGACGAACTTCGCGTCGTCGATGAATTACACGACGCGCGAGTACGCCAACGACATCGTGTTCTCGCTGCAGGAGATCTGCGACTCGGCGGGCGTGCCGCACCCCACGATCGTCACCGAGTCGGGTCGCGCCATCGTCGCGCACCACTCGATGCTCGTCATGGACATCCTGGGCGTCGGCGAGTTCGACGTCGGCAAGGCGCCCGAGAAGCTCGACAAGGAAGCGAACCGCGTCGTGCGCAACCTCTTCGATACGCACAAGGAGATCTCGCGCAAGAACCTGCTCGAGTCGTACCACGACGCGCTCGAATACAAGGAAGAGGCGCTGCAGCTCTTCAACCTCGGGAACCTCTCTCTCTCCGATCGCGTCGTGGCCGAGGACATCTTCTGGGCGATCTGCCAGAAGATCCTGCGCACGCTGCGCGAGCTGCGCGAGGTGCCCGAGGAGCTCGACGGCCTCGAGCGCGCGCTGTCGGACACGTACTTCTGCAACTTCTCGATGTTCCAGT
>DATAZS010000451.1:0-3648 GCA_036271915.1 Polyangia bacterium | reverse complement strand
CGCGTGCGCGTTCTTCTTGCGCGCGACGCCGGGCGGCACCGGATACAGGTCCGACCTCTCCCAGAACGACGGCGGCAGGCGCGGGAAGCCGAGCGAGACGTAGAAGTTCTCGGCGCTCTTGACGATGCTCTCGGGCGACGCGCCCTTGAACAGAGGGTCGAGGCTGGTCTCGTCGACGAGGGCGGGCCAGTACTGCGCCCAGCGGTTGCCGATCCAGTGCGCGGGGATGAGCTTCGGCACGGGGCGGTGGTAGCGCGCGGCCAGCGTGTTCTTCGCCCAGCAGTGCAGGCCGTCGAACAGCGGCTTCGTCGTCGCGAGCGTGTCGTCGAGCAGCTTCATCATCTCGTCGACCGTCATGTCGTAGTCGGCGACCTTGAGCGCGAAGTACGACTTGTAGCCCATCTCGCGCGCGACCTGGTTGCGCAGGCCCACGAGCTCGACGAGGCCCGGCTCTATCGCTTTTCCGATCTCCTTCGACGCGTTCCACACGCGCTGGCGCTCGGCGAGGTCGCGCGACTTGATCAGCAGATCATCGATGCCGTTCGCCGTCGTGGGCTTGAGGCACGCGCCGTTCGCGGCGCGCTGCAGGCAGAACGTGTAGCTGTCGAGCACGCCCGCGAGCTTGGCCTCGGCGCCGACGCGCTTCGCGACGATCTCGGGGATCGTGCCGGGGTTCTCGGACGCCGACAGCAAGAGCTTGCGCAGCTGGCGGACCGTGAGCTCGTCGAGCTGCTTCTCGTTCTTGAGGAAGCCCTTCGTCTTCTCGATGAGGTCCTTCGCGCCCGACAGCGACGCGAAGATCTTGTCGGCGCCCGCGCGCTCGGCCGTGTGCTCGGGCGTGACGTCGGTCGCCGCGGTCCAGTCGATGTTGTCGGTGGCGGTCGCCGCGGGGTGCAGCAGGCTCGTCACCTGCGCGAGGAAGGCCTCGGCGTCGCGCTCGACGGCCGACTTCTTGACGGGCTTGGCGTCGCCACGAACGGCGACGAGCAGCGCGCCCGAGGCAACCAACACACCCACCCCACGAATCAAAGGTCGCATGAGCGGCATGCCGAGAACGTACCCCAAGTCGCGCGCGGGTGGCTGGCCTTTACCAGGGACGCCACGCGTGGTAACCCAACCCTCGCTCATGTCGCGCCTTACGCTCTCGCCTCGTCATTTCGTGCCCGTCACGGTCGCGCTCGCGTCGCTCCTCGTCTTCGGGGTCGGGTGCAAGCAAGACGTCGGCGAGCGTTGCGAGCAGAACACTGACTGCTCGAGCGGGTTCTGCAACGGGATGGGCGCGGCCTCGCCCGGCATCTGCACGAACGGCGAGGGGACGACCACGCCCGTGATCGACGCAGGCAATCCGACGCCGGACGCGGCCACGATGAAGGACGCACCTTCGGACTTCGGGGCTGACGCGAAGTCGGGCGACGCCGCGGCTGATTCGGCCTCTGACGCCGCGCGCGTCGACGGTTCGGACGGTTCGGCCGACGGTGCCGTCGAGGTCCACGTCGAGGCCGGCGGCGACGTCGGCGTGATCGAAGCAGGCACCGCGAGCGACGCCGCCTCGGGCGGCTGAGCAGCCGCTCCGCGCGGGCGCGCGCCGCCTAGTTCTGAGACTCGAAGTGGACCTTCGTGATCTCGTACTCGCGCGTGCCCTTGCCGGTCTTGAGTGACACGGTGTCGCCCTGCTCGCGGCCGATCATGGCGCGCGCGAGCGGCGCCGAGATCGCGATGCGCGACAGCTTGATGTCGGCCTCGTACTCGCCGACGATCGTGTAGATCACCTCGTCGCCGCTGTCGGCGTCGGTCAGCTTGACCGTCGCGCCGAAGACGACCTTCGTCCCCGACAGCTTCCCGGGATCGATGACGTCGGCCTGCGCGAGCACGGCCTCGATCTCACGCGAGCGCCCCTCGATGAAGCCCTGCTTCTCCTTGGCGGCGTGATACTCGGCGTTCTCCTTGAGATCGCCGTGCGCGCGCGCCTCCTCGATGTCGCGCACATTTTTAGGGCGCTCGACCTCGCGCAGGCGCTTGAGCTCGTCCTTGAGGAGCTGCTGACCCCGCGGGGTCATGGGGAAGCTAGGCATGGGTCTTGTGCTCCTGCTGGTACTCTTGCAGCGACCGCACGGCCATCTTGCCGGCGCGCAGCTGCGCGATGGCGCCGACGGCGGCGCGCGCCGCCGACAGCGTCGTGTAGTAGGGCACGCCCTTGACGAGCGCCGTGCGGCGGATGGGGAACGAGTCCTTGATGGCGTCGGTGCCCGACGTCGTGTTGATGACGAGCTGGATGTCGCCCGACAGCAAGCGATCGACGCAGTGGGGGCGCCCGTCGCGCACCTTCTTCACGAGCTCGACCTCGAGCCCGTGCGCGCGCAGGTGCGCGTGCGTGCCCGCCGTCGCCATGACCTCGAAGCCGAGATCGCGCAGGCCCTTGCACACGGCGACGGCGCCCGCCTTGTCGCTGTCCTGCACCGACAGGAAGACGCGCCCGTTCGTGGGCAGGCGCGTGCCGGCGCCGATCTGGCTCTTGCCGAAGGCGGCGGCGAACGTCTTGTCGATGCCCATGACCTCGCCCGTCGAGCGCATCTCGGGGCCGAGGATCGTGTCGACGCCCGCGAACTTCGCGAACGGGAACACGGCCTCCTTCACGGCGACGTGCTTCGGCGTGACCTCGACGATGCCCATCTCCTTGAGCGTCTTGCCGGCGGCGATGCGCGCCGCGACCTTCGCGAGCGGCACGCCCGTGACCTTTGAAACGAAAGGGACGGTCCGGGACGCCCTCGGATTGACCTCGAGGATGAAGATGCCGCGGCCGTCGCGCGGCACGGCGAACTGGATGTTCATGAGGCCGCGGACATCCAGCTCGCGCGCGAGCGCGCGCGCCTGCGTCTTGATGGCCTCGACGGTGGCCTCGGACAGCGAGTAGGGCGGCAGGCAGCAGGCCGAATCGCCCGAGTGGATGCCGGCCTCCTCGATGTGCTCCATGACGCCGCCGATGACGACGTCCGTGCCGTCGGCGACGACGTCGACGTCGACCTCGATGGCGTCGGGTAGGAACTGATCGATGAGGATGGGCGCGTCCTCTTCACCGACGCGCGACGCGAGGCTCTCGCGGCGCGAGGCCTCCATGGCCGTGTGCACGAACTGCGCGAGGCCCGAGGGATCGTGGACGATCTCCATGGCGCGCCCGCCGAGCACGTACGACGGCCGCACCATGACGGGGTAGCCGATGCGGTCGGCGATCTCGCGCGCTTCGGAGAGGCCCTTGGCCGTGCCCCAGGCCGGCGCGCGCAGGTCGAGCTTCTTCAACAGATCGCCGAAGCGCTGGCGATCCTCGGCCCGGTCGATGGCGTCGGCGCTCGTGCCGAGCAGCGTGATGCCGGCGTTCTGCAGCGGCACGGCGAGGCGCAGCGGCGTCTGGCCGCCGAACTGCACGATGACGCCCATGGGCTTCTCGACGTCGAGGATCTCGAGCACGTCCTCGCGCGTGAGCGGCTCGAAGTACAACCGGTCGGACGTGTCGTAGTCGGTCGACACCGTCTCGGGGTTGCAGTTGATCATGATGGTCTCGTAGCCGTCCTCGCGCAGCGCCTGCACGGCGTGGACGCAGCAGTAGTCGAACTCGATGCCCTGGCCGATGCGGTTGGGGCCGCCGCCCAGGAT
>DATAZS010000450.1:0-4756 GCA_036271915.1 Polyangia bacterium | reverse complement strand
GCACCTCCATGCGCTCGGCGCGCGGGCCGATGACCGTCGTGTGCAGCGATTGATACAGGTTGGGCTTGGGCAGCGCGATGAAGTCCTTGAAGCGGCCCGGTACGGGCGTCCAGTTCGAGTGCACGACGCCCAGCACGGCGTAGCAGTCACGCACCGACTCCGTGATCGCGCGGAAGGCGATGACGTCGTAGATCTGCTCGAGGTCGCGCCCCGTCTTCTTCATCTTCTGCTGGATCGACCACAGGTGCTTCGCGCGCCCCGAGATCTGGGCCTTGATGTCGTTCTCGGCCAGCGCGACGCGCAGCTTCTCGTTGACCTCGTCGATGTAGCCCGTGCGCGTGCCGGCCGTCGCCTCCATGCGCTCGGTGAGGTGATTGAACTCCTCGGGCTCGAGGTAACGGAACGACAGGTCCTCGAGCTCGACCTTCATCCACTGGATGCCGAGGCGGTTGGCGAGCGGCGAATAGATCTCGCGCGTCTCGCGCGCGATGCGTTCCTGCTTCTCGCGCGACATGTGCTGCAGCGTGCGCATGTTGTCGAGGCGATCGGCGAGCTTGATGAGGATGACGCGGATGTCGCGCGCCATCGCGAGCAGCATCTTGCGGAAGTTCTCGGCCTGGCGCTCCTCGCGCGTCGTCCACGGGATTTGGCCGAGCTTCGTGACGCCGTCGACGAGGAACTGGATCTCGGTGCCGAACAGCCGGCCGATATCCTCGGCCGTCGCCGAGGTGTCCTCGACGCAGTCGTGCAGCAGTCCGGCGCACACCGACGCGACGTCGAGGCGCAGCTCCGTGATCGTGCGCGCGACGCCGAGCGGGTGCACGACGTACGGCTCGCCCGAGCGGCGGCGCTGGCCCGCGTGGCGCTCGGCCGCGAATTCGTAGCAGCGCCGCACGAGCTGCACGTCGGCGCCCGGATCGTAGAGCGCGAGCGACCCGCAGATGTCGCCGATGGGATCGCTCTTGTCCGACGAATCGGTCGTCGCGGCCGCGTCGGCCGACTTCGTGGGGAGCGCGCCCGTCGCGCTCACGGACTGCCGTCCCCTCCGCCGTCTCGATCGAGCGCCTCGCTGAGCAGCATCTGCCCGTAGTGCCCGCGCCGCAGGCGCGCGCATCGGGCCGCGACGTAGATCGACGACAGCTCCTTGAGCGCCGTCTCGAGGTTGTCGTTGACGACGAGGTAGTCGTATTGCGCGAAGTGCTCGAGCTCCTTCGTCGCCACGGCGAGCCGGCGCGCGATGGCCTCGGGCGAGTCGGTGGCGCGGCGGCGCAGGCGGCGCTCGAGCTCGGCCATGGACGGCGGAAGAATGAAGACGAGCACGCTCTCCTCGGGCCACTGGCGGCGCAGCTGCGCCCCGCCCTGCCAGTCGATGTCGAACAGGTAGTCCTTGCCGTCCTCGAGCGCGCGGTTGACAGTGTGGACGGCCGTGCCGTAGCGGCCACCGTGCACGACGGCCCACTCGGCGAACTCGCCGCGGTCGACCATGCGCGAGAACTCGTCCTCGGTGACGAACTTGTAGTCGACGCCGTCTCGCTCGCCAGCGCGCGGCGCGCGCGTCGTATACGAGACCGAGAACTCGAGGCGCTCGTTCTGCGCGAGCAGGTGCGCGAGCGTGGTCTTCCCCGCGCCAGAGGGCGACGAGACCACCATGAGGATGCCGCGGCGTGACCCCGCGTCCGACTCAGCCATGACCTGTAAATGTACCACGCCGGGCGGCCTTCGCCCGTCGGTGAGCGTGCGCTATTCGATGTTCTGCGCCTGCTCGCGCAGCTTCTCGAGCTCGGCCTTGCCCTCGATGACGAGGCCCGCGACGTGGGCGTCCTGCGCCTTCGAGCCGATCGTATTGAGCTCGCGCCCGACCTCTTGCACGACGAAGTCGAGCTTGCGGCCGACGGCGCCCGGCGCGCGCACGAGCTCGGCGAGGTGCCCGAGGTGCGTGCCCAGGCGCACGAGCTCCTCGCTGACGTCGAGGCGCTCGGCCATGAGCGCCGTCTCCTGCGCGACGCGCCCGGGCTCGAAGCCGGGCTGGTCGCGCAGCGCCGCGAGCCGTTCCTCGAGGCGCTTGCCGAAGCGCTCGGGCAGCCCGACCGTCGACGTGCGAATCTGCACGACGAGCTCGGCGAGCCGCGCGAGACGTCCCTTGATGTCCTCGGTGAGCGCCGCGCCTTCGCGCTTGCGCGTCGCGACGAGCTCGGCGAGCGCCTTGTCGACGCCGGGGCGCAGCGCCTCCCAGAGCGCCTCGCCCTCGAGCCCGTCGCCCCCGCCCGTCGACATGAACGCCGCGACCGTGTCGAGGCTCGGCGTGCCGATGATTCCCAGCTCAGCCGAGAGCTTCAGGAGCGTGGCGAAGACCTGGCGTACGCGCGCCTCGTCGATGCCGGCGCGCGCCGCGGGCGTCTCTTCGCGCACGTGCACCGTCACGGAGCCGCGCTCGACGGCGGCGCGCACGGCGCGCCCGATCTCCGCCTCGCAGAACGCGTCGGGCTGCGGCGCCCTCACCTTCAGGTCGAGCCCGCGATGATTCACCGAGCGGATCTCGACGCGCAATCGTCCTCGGGCCGCGTCGCCGTCGATCGTGGCGCGGCCGAACCCCGTCATGCTGAGCACGGGTCCCTTCTATCTCAAAGGGCTCAGGGCGTCTCGGCCAAGCGCGGCGCGCGCGCCAGCGTCGCGAAGCGGTGGATGACCTCTGCGAGCGACGTGTCCTCGATCTCGATAGGCCGAGTCGCCGCAATCGACACGGGCGGATCGTCGAGCACCGGCTCGGGCGAGGCCGCGAGCGAGCGAACGACGATCACCGACCCGACGAGCGCCGTTGAAGCGATCCAGAGCGTGCGGATGTTTCCCGACATAAGATGACATTATCCTACATCAAACACCGCGCAAGAAAACGCCCTGTTAGAGGTCGGAGGCTGCCGTCAGGGAATCGGAAGCCCGTTGAGTCCTGCCCCTGCGCTCGCCTTCAGCGGCGCGAGCTTGCCGCCAACGGGTCCGGCCGAGATCGTCGATGTGCCGCCGTCGAGAAGTCCCGTTCGAGCGACGCTGTCGTCGCCGAAACGGCGTTCGTGCACAGGGCCGACGCCTCGGCCTTGGAGCTCGACCAGCGGTGGACCGAGGCGCGCCGTTGCGCTGGTCGGCGCGAGCGCCCCGGCAGGCGTCACTCGGAACAGCTCGGCGTGGCGCCTGTCGCCGATCGCGATGATCCCTGATGCGTAGATCGCGAGCCCGCGGACGTCGTCCGCGATCGGCGCGCGCGGCGTGAGGCTCATCGAGGCGAGCGTGAGCACGCGGACGGCGACGCCGCGGAGCGCGACGTCGTGGGGCGTCGCGCCGCGGACGAGCTTGTCGGCCGTGACGTAAGTGAGGCGCGTGCCGTCCGGTGACGCCGCCATCGCGACGACGTGGCCGTCCTCGGCGGTGACCTGTTGATAGCGGCGCGTGCGGGCCGAGTACGCCCAGATCTCCTGACGCGGGTTCAGCAAGAAGACGCCAGGGCCGTCGGGCACGCGCAACGGCGCTTGTTGGCGCGCGATGAAGAGAAGGCTGTCGGCGAGGCCCGCGCCCCACTTCGCCGCCGCCGCCGCCATAGCGCGCTCGATCTCTTTCATCTCGGGACGGACGCGGAGCGCGCCGAGATCGGTGGCGTCGATGATCTCTCGCGCCCACGGCACGTACGCGCGGTCCAGCAGCGCGACGACCTCGGCCGTCGCCTCGGCGAAGCGCTCCTGCCGCACGAACGAGCACGCGACGTTGAGTCGGGGCGCGAGGAAATCGGGATCAGCGGCCTCGGCGGCGCGGTACTGCGCGCGCGCCTCGTCCCACTTGCCGAGGCGGTACGGGATCTTCGCGGCGGCGTTGAGCGCGGCGGCCTTGGGCGCGGGCGGACGGAACGGATCGAGCGAGCCGAACGCGGGCTCGTCGGCGTGGGTTGGGGCGGCGACGCAGAGCGCGAGCGCGACGAGCGCGGCGCGCCCTCCCCGCGCGTTCATGGATCGAGCCAGACGCGCCGCAGATCGAGACGATCGCCGACGGCCGCGAGGCCGTGGACGCGCGTCGATACGAGGGCCGGCACGTCGGTGCGGTAAAGGAAGATCACAGGTTGCTCTTCGGCGACGATGCGCGCGATCTGCTCGAGCAGCGGCCGTCGCCCCGCGGCGCCCGTGGCCGTTCGCAGCTGGTCCCACAGCGGATCGAGCGCCGCCGACTGATAGCCGCCGTAGTTGAACAGGCCCCCCGGCGCATACAGCGGCGACGGATCCTCGTCGGGCAGCTCCTCCCACATCATGGGGGCGAGATCGAACTCGCCGCGCTGCAGGCGCGCCTGCACCGTTGCGGGGTCGGTCGTCACGACGTCGACGAGCAGGCCCGCCTTGCGCGCCTCGAGCGCGAAGGCGTGCGCCTCGACGGGCAGCGTGCGGCTGCCCGCGACCTCGAGCATCGTGAGGCGAATCGGCCGGCCGTCGCGATCGCGCACGCCGTCGGCGTTCGTGTCGCGGTAGCCCGCCTCGTCGAGCAGCTTGATGGCGCGCGCGCGATCGAAGGCGGGCGCGGGCGGCGGCGCGCCGAACAGCGGGCCGCCGATGGGCCGCGCCAGATCCTTGTGCAGCTCGCGCGCGAAGCGATTGCGATCCCACAGCAGCGCGAGCGCCCGCCGCACGCGCGCGTCTCCCAGCGGATCGTGGCGCGTGTTGACGACGAGGAACGACGACCGCTCGGGTGTGAGGCGATAAAGGTCGGTCATCCCGTGCAGCGTCGA
>DATAZS010000449.1:0-2309 GCA_036271915.1 Polyangia bacterium | reverse complement strand
TCCTCGGTGATGTTGCCGGCGCGCAGCTCGGCCCAGTACTTCCACGCGTCGGTGCCGCTGCCCAGCGTCTGGCCGTGCCAGTTGCCGCGCAACATCGCGCCCGCCGGCATGTAGATCATGGGCAACCCCATGCTGAGCGCGCCCATCATGAGGCCAGGCGTCGTCTTGTCGCAGCCGCCCATGAGCACGGCGCCGTCCGCCGGGTACGACCGCAGCAGCTCCTCCGTCTCCATGGCGAGCAGGTTGCGGTACAGCATCGTCGTCGGCTTCTGGAAGTTCTCCGACAGCGACAGCGCGGGCATCTCGACGGGGAAACCACCCGCCTGCCAGATGCCACGCTTGATCTCCTCGGCGCGAGTGCGGAAGTGCGCGTGACAGGGGCTGATGTCGCTCCACGTGTTGAGGATCGCGATGACGGGCTTGCCGGCGTAGTCCTGCCGGCTGTAGCCCATCTGCGCCGTGCGCGATCGGTGGCCGAACGCGCGCAGATCGGTCGCGCCATACCAGCGATGGCTTCGTAGCTCTTCGGGCTTCTTGCGTGTCGGGGCGCTCACGGGGCGGGAACTATACTGCGATTGGGCTGAGCGGCGGGGAGTTCTCAGTTTTCCAAAAGCGATCCCGCGTAGACGTACAGGCCGGCTTCGAAGTCGGCGCCCGCGGTCGACGAGGTGAAGAAGACGGCGTGCTCGCCGAGCGGCGCGAAGACGGCGTCGACGCCGCGTCCGAGCGCCGTGCCGGGCGCCGCGACGCCCGTTGCGCTGGTGGGCGCGACGCGCAGCGTGCCGGTCGTCGCGCCGTCGGCCGCGCCGTCGATGAAGAGCAGGCGTCCATCGGACGCGGGCGCCGCCTGCAGCAGATCGACGCCGAAGGTCTGCGTCGCGCACGACGCGATCGTCGTCGCGACGCCCGAGAGCACCTGCGAGCGCACGTCGCGCGAGGCCCAAACGACGACGCGACCGTCCGCCATGAGCGTCGCCGTGCGCAGCGCCGACGGGGTGGAGGTCAGCGTGCAAGGCGCGGCGAGCGCGGACGACCACAGGAACAGATCGTCGCCCACGGCCGTGCTCGTGCGCGTGTAGATGACGGTGCTCGCGTCGGGCGCGCGCGCGACGACGAGGCGCACGCCGTCGTCGAGCTTCGCTGAGCTCGCGGGCACGGCGCGGTCGGGCATGTAGCGCAGCTCGCCGACCTGATCGGCGACGTTCACGCGGTACAGCACGCCCGCGGCGCCCACGACGTCGAAGTCGGCCACGCTCGCCGCGAGCGTCGTGACGCCGCCGCCGCCCGGGAAGGCCGCCGCCTCGAGCGTGCCCGACGGCGAGAGGCCGTCGTCGGTGTACGACCGGAGCCAGAGCCAGCTCGCGCCGTCGTTCGAGATGCGCCAGCTCGTGACGCCCGACGCGACCGTCGCGGCCGGCGTCGCGCCGTCGAGCGGCGCCACGCGAAGCGTCTCCGTCGACGTCGCCGTGTCGGTGTAGGACCACGCGAGCGTCGAGCCGTCGGGCGAGAACCCGAACTCCGAGACGGTCGCGACCGACGTCAACGTCGTGCCGGATTGCAGCAGCACGGAGTCCAGCACGGTGAGCGGCGCGGCGTCCATCGTCGTCAGCGGCGCCGCGCTCAGCTCCTCGCTCAGGTCGTGGGTCGTGGCGTCCTCGACCTGGCGCACGCACAGCGCGAGCGCCCGCGTCGCGGGCGCGGCGCACGCCGTGCCGGGGCCCGTGACGAGCTCGCGGCCCGCGGTCCAGCCCGGGCGCCACGCGAACAAGGGGCCGTTCAGCTGGTCGGGCGCCGTCGTGCCGTCACCCGCGCGATAGAAGAGCGTGTCGCCCTGGAAGCCGTACGACGTCCCGCTCATGAAGGGGTTGTAGAGGGCGGCGTCGGTCAGCTTGAAGCAGCGGACATCCGTCCCATCGCAGCGCACGTCGTCGCCGGCGATGACGCGCGTCGCATCGAAGACCCACAGGGCCGCGGGCACCGACCCCGGCGAGGGCACGACGAAGCCACACCATCTGTCACCCGTTGCGCCGGGATCGTTCGTGCAGGTGTCGGCGTCCGTGCCCACGAGCGACACGGGCCCTGCGACGAGGCGCCGCGTCCCCGCGGGGGGAACGAACGCGGCGTCCGCACCGGCGTCGGTCGCGAACGCGGCGTCCGCGTCCGCTCCTGCGCCCGCGTCGCTCGCGGAGGCGTCGCGCGCGACCGCGGCGTCACGTGCGTGCGCGTCGACCGCGGAGCCGGCGTCGACATCGTCCGGCGCGTTCGACGAGCTCGAGCAGCCCACGAGCGCCGCTGCGACCAGCACGAAG
>DATAZS010000448.1:0-3463 GCA_036271915.1 Polyangia bacterium | reverse complement strand
CGGTTGTCGGCGTCGAGGCCAGCGGTGGGCTCGTCCATGACGACGAGGGGCGGCACCTTGATCGCGGCGCGCGCGACGAGCACGAGGCGCTGCTGACCAAATGACAGGTCACGGAACGCGGCCGTGGGCGCGATGCCGAGCTCGAGCCACGTGAGCCACGCACGCGCGCGCGCGCGATCGCTGGGCGTCGGTCGCTGGTACACGCCGATGCTGTCGTAGAGGCCGCTCAGCAGCACGTCCTCTACGCTGCCGCCCACGCGATGGTCGCGGTGCAGGCGCGCCGAGACGACGCCGATGTTCTTCTTGATGTCCCACACGGTCTCGCCGCTGCCACGCCGCCGGCCGAACAGGTGCAGATCGTTGCTGTAGGCCTGCGGGTGGTCGCCCGTGATCATCTCGAGCAGCGTCGACTTACCCGAGCCGTTGGGGCCCTCGATCAACGTGTGCTGCCCCGCCGAGATCTGAAAATCGAGGCCCTCGAAGACGATCTGGTCGCCGTAGCTCACGTGACCACCGACGAGCCGCACGAGCGGCACGCTGGCCATCTTCGGATCGCTCGGCTCGTACCAGCTGCCCAGCTCGACGGGCGGCGACGTTCGATGCTGGCGTTCTTCCGACGCGCGCGCGACGAACGCGTGAGGAGCGCCGCGGAAGATCAGCGTCCGATCTTCGATGACCGCGACCTCCGTCAGGCTCTCGAGCGCGAACGGCAGGGTGCCGGCGTCGAAGGTCCCGACGACCAGCACGGGCAGGCTCTGCGCGACGTGGACGATGCCTCGGGCGAGCTCCGCGCACGCGGCGCGATCGAGCCCGTCGAACGGATCGTCGAGGATCAGCAGCGCGGGCGCGCGCACCACGGCTTGCAGCAACAAGACCTTGCGCGCTTCGCCCGTCGACAGCTGTCGGTAGTGACGCGCCCACAGCGCCTCGAGACGAAAGGCCGCGAAGAGCGCGTGGCCCGCAGCCGCGTCGCCCAGCAGCTCGGCCACCGTGCTGCTCGTGTCGACGCCTTGCTTGAAGTTGCCCTCGTCGGCGGCGAGCTGCGCCTCGTAGAACGCCTGCTGTGACTCGGCCGAGAGCGTCCACGATCCCGCGACGCGCGCCCCGAGCGCGCGCGCGGCGGTCGATTTGCCCGATCCGTTGGGCCCGGTGACCAACGTCAGCCCGGGTCCAACAGGCGCGAGGTCGGTCTCAGCCACCGACGGAGATCTGCTTCATCGCCGTCATGTGGCCGCGCAGCGTGGCGCCGACGATCTCGACCGGGTGCTTCTCGATGGCCTGGTTCACGGCGAGCAGGCGGCGGTTGTCGACCTGCTGCGCGCCCGGCGCGAAGGCCTTCCCGATGACGTCGGTCGACTGCTTGGAGATGAACTCCTTCAGCAGCGGCACGGCGGCGTGGCTGAACAGGTAGCACCCGTACTCGGCCGTGTCGCTGATGACCTTGTTCATCTCGTACAGCTTCTTGCGCGAGATGAGGTTCGCGATGAGCGGCGTCTCGTGCAGCGACTCGTAGTAGGCCGACTCGGGCTTCATGCCCACCTCGACCATGCACTCGAACGCCAGCTCGACGCCGGCCTTCACCATGGCGACCATGAGCACGGCATGATCGAAGTACTCCTGCTCGCCGATCTTCTGCGCGCCCGCGGGCGTCTGCTCGAACGCCGTGTCGCTCGTCGCCGCGCGCCAGCCGAGCAGGTTCACGTCGCCCGCGTCCCAGTCCTTCATCATCGTCGTGCTGAAGACGCCCGTGATGATGTCGTCCTGGTGCTTCTTGAACAGCGGGCGCATGAGGCCGCGCAGCTCGTCCGCCAGCTCGAACGCCTTGATCTTCGCCGGGTTGCTCAGGCGATCCAGCATGAGCGTCAGGCCGCCCTGCTTGAGGGCCTCCGTGATCGTCTCCCAGCCGTACTGGACCAGCTTGCTGGCGTAGCCGCGATCGATGCCCTGCGCGACCATGCGGTCGAAGCACAGGATCGAGCCCGTCTGCAGCATGCCGCACAGGATCGTCTGCTCACCCATGAGGTCACTTTTCACTTCGGCGACGAAGCTCGACTCGAGCACGCCCGCGCGATCGCCGCCCGTGGCCGCCCCGTAGGCCTTCGCGATGTCGAGGCCGTCGCCGTTCGGATCGTTCTCGCGGTGAACGGCGATCAGCGTCGGCACGCCGAAGCCGCGCTTGTACTCCTCGCGCACCTCGGTGCCAGGACACTTGGGAGCCACCATGACGACCGTGAGGTCCTTGCGGATCTGCTGGCCCTCTTCGACGATGTTGAAGCCGTGGCTGTAGGCGAGGCACGCGCCCTTCTTCATGAGCGGCATGACCTTCTGCACGACGTCGGCGTGTTGCTTGTCGGGCGCGAGGTTGCACACGAGGTCGGCCGTGGGGATGAGCTGCTCGTAGGTGCCGACCTTGAACCCGTTGCTCGTGGCGTTCGTGAAGCTGACGCGCTTCTGCTCGATGGCGTCTGCGCGCAGCGCGTAGCTGATGTCCAGGCCCGAGTCGCGCATGTTGAGCCCCTGGTTCAGGCCCTGCGCGCCACAGCCGACGATGACGACCTTCTTGCCCCGCAGCTTCTCGATGCCGTTGAACTCGCTGCGGTCCATGAAGCGGCATCGACCCAGCTGGTCAAGCTTCTGCGCCATCGTGAGGGTGTTGAAGTAGTTCTGACGGGCCATGTCGGTTGCTCCTCGCTGTGATGCCTCGGGCATCGTGTGTCCCAAAGGATAGTCGACGGCCACGTTGCGTGTGGCGATGTTTTCGGCAGTCTGAGTTGCATAAAACGCAACACAGCCGCGACGAGAGCTTCGACAGGTCGATGTTCTCGTGGCACTGGCGGAGCTGGCGCCAGAGATGACCAGGTCCCGGCGCCTGGCGCCGCGTGAAGGTCGTTTCCAGCGAGGTCGAGGCTACTTCGTCGCGCGGTCGGCCTCGACGCGCCGGTCGTGCTCCCTGACGCCCGAGTGATCGACCCAGATGCGGCGCATCTGCTCTTGATCGGCCTCGAGGGCCTTCACGCGCTCACCAAAGTACTCTTTGAGCCAGTCCCACCGGTTCTTCGCGTTCGTGGTCCACAGCACGGGGTGGATCAACAGCTGCAGCCGCGGCGGTAGCGTCTTCGCCGTGAGCGCGTGAACCGCGTTGTCGCGCCACGCACGGGCCGAGTCCGAGTAGTACGGAATCTCCGAGATCAAGTTGGGCGCGTAGGCGTCCTGATAGGGAGGCGTCCCTGAGAGCGGGTTCTTCTTGAGCAGTGACGGGAGGTGGCAGGCGATCGAGACCACCTTTTTTCCCGTGATGCTGCCCAGCGCTTCGGCCTCGCGGTGAAGGGCCGGCGTGGGATCTCCCTGCCCGACCTGCGCGAGTAGGGCCTCGACGTCGTAGTGCAGGCCGACCTCGTGTCCCAGCGCTGCAATCCGCGCGGGCGCACGGCAGCACTCGGCCGAGAAGAGGTTGTAGTACGGG
>DATAZS010000447.1:0-2949 GCA_036271915.1 Polyangia bacterium | reverse complement strand
CGACGCCGTGGCCACGCAGCGGCTGCGCGCGCTCTACGACGGCCTTTCGGCGGCGGATCGCGCAGAGGTCGCGCAGGTCGGCGGCTTCGACGCGCAGGTCAAGGCGATGCTGTCGCCGTGGCACCGCATGTTCATCGCGCTCGATCCGCGCTCATTCCTGGTTCAGGTGCGCGTGCCCGTGCTGGCGCTCGACGGCGAGAAGGACATGCAGGTCGAGCCGTCCGCCAACCTACCCGAGATCAAGAAGGCGCTCGCGCGCGACGCGGACGTCACGGTGCGCGAGCTGCCGGGCTTGAATCACCTGTTCCAGACGGCGAAGACGGGCGCGCCCGTCGAGTACGGAGACATCGACGAGACGATGTCTCCCGCCGTGCTCACGCTCGTGAGCGACTGGATCGCGCGCCGCGCGCCCTGAGGGCGCGGTCTCTCGTCCCGTCGTCCTGTCGTCTTATCTTCGCGGGCCCGGCTCGGGATCGTCGAAGGCGCCCAGCTCGCGCAGCACCTCCTCGTCGGGCGGGGCCTCGTCGTCGCCCGCGGCGTCGGACGGCATCGTGACGGCCACGGCGGCGGCCGCCGCCTGCGCGTGACGGAGCTGCCGCTTCGCCGCGAAGTGGCGCTTGATGATGAACACCGTCTCGGTGAAGCCCAGCAGGATGTACGCCGTGATGAGGAACAAGAAGAGGACGGCCTTGTCGACGCCCGCGAGCGCGACGACGACGCCCGAGCCGACGACGAGCGCGAGCAGCCCGATCGTGCGCTTCGTGAGGCGCACGTCCTTGAACGAGCGGAAGTGCACGCGCGACACCATGAGGTACGACAGCAGCAGCACGAGCGCCGCGACGAAGCCCTCGGTGACCCACGCGTAGACGCCCACGTTGTGGGCGACGATCACCATGAGCACGAGCACGCTGGCCGACGCGGGGATCGTGAGGCCGAGCGTGTACTTGCCGGGCGCGTGGTGCGGGCCGCCTTGCGCCTCCTCGCGCCGCGCGAGGACGTTGAAGCGCGCGAGGCGCAGCGCGCCCGCGCACACGTAGAGCCCCGCGACGAACATGCCCCAGCGCCCGAAGTTCGTGAGGCCCCACTTGTAGACGAGCAGGCCGGGCGCGACGCCGAAGGTCACGACGTCGGCGAGCGAGTCGAGGTCGCGACCGAGGTCGGTCTGCGTCTTCGTGAGGCGCGCCACGCGGCCGTCGGCCGTGTCGAAGAAGAAGCCGAAGCAGATTGCGAGAGCCGCCTGGTACAGGTCGGCGCCGCCCTGGCCCGAGGCCGACAGCGCGATCGACACGAACCCGCAAAACACGCTCGACAGCGTGAAGAGATTCGGAAGGATGTAGTAGGTCTTCCGGAAGTCCACGCGGAGACGATAGCATGACCCCCGGAACCCCCGTGTTACGCCTCCTGTGGTCTCTCGTCGCCTTCATCTTCCTCACGCTCGTCGGGTCGCTGCTCGCGATTCCGAGCGGCTTCATCGATCGCAGCGGCGATCTCGTGCTGTGGCTCGCGCGCTGGTGGGCGCGCGGCGTCCTCGCGGCGGCGGGCGTCAAGGTGCGCGCGCACCTGCACGCGCCGCTCGACCCGAAGCAGTCGTACGTCGTCATGCCGAACCACCTGTCGATGGTCGACATCTGGGCCGTGTTCGTGGCCGTGCCCGTGCCGTTGCGGTTCATCGCGAAGAAGCAGCTGGGGTGGATCCCGATCTTCGGGTGGGCCATGCGCGCGGGCCGCTTCATCTTCATCGATCGCCAGAACGCCTCGGCGGCGCGGCGGAGCATCGACGAGGCCGCGAAGAAGATTCACAGCGGCGTCTCCGTCGTGATCTTCCCCGAGGGCACGCGCTCGCGCGACGGTCGCCTCGGCCTGTTCAAGAAGGGCGCGTTTCACCTCGCCATCAACTCGGGCGCGCAGGTCGTGCCCGTCGCCATCCGCGGGTCGCGCGAGGTCATGCCGCGCGGCGCGGCGCTGATTCACGGCGGCGTCGTCGACATCGAGCTCGGCGCGCCCATCGCGACGACGGGCATGGGCCCCTCCGATCGCGACGCGCTCATGGAGCGCGTGCGCGCGCAGGTCGCCGAGATGCTGGGCGAGGACGCGCCAGCGGCGGTCGCTAGTACAGCACCCGCAGCAGAGTGAGGCCCTGCGGCGGCGCCGTCATGCCGCCTGCGGCGCGATCGCCCGTCGCGAACATGCGCGTGATGGCCTCGGGGCCGATGATGCCGCGGCCCACGTCGACGAGCGTCCCGACGAGGATGCGGACCATGTTCTTGAGGAAGGCCGTCGCCTCGACGTCGAAGGTCAGCACGGCGCCCTGACGTTCGACGTCGAGTCGGCGGATGATCCGGCGCGTCGTGCGGCGCTCGCAGTCGGCGGCGCGGAAGGCGCGGAAGTCGTGCTCGCCCACGAGCGCGGCCGCGGCCTCACGGATGGCCGCCATGTCCAGCGTGCGGCGCACGTGCCACGTCGTGCGCGCGTGCCGCGGCGAGCGCACCATGTGGTTCCACACGGTGTAGCGGTAGACCTTGCCGCGCGCCGAGAAGCGCGCGTCGAAGTCGGACGCCACCTCGGCGACGTCGACGAGCGCGACGTCGTCGGGCAGGGCCGCGTTGAGTCCGCGCAGCAGGCCGTGCGGCGGGATGCTCGACGCGAGGCCGAGGCTCGCGACCTGACCGTCGGCGTGCACGCCCGCGTCGGTGCGTCCGGCGCCGCGCACGAAGATGTCCTCGCCCAGCAGCGCGCGCAGGCCGTCCTCGAGCACGCCCTGCACGGTGCGCATGCCGGGCTGGCGCTGCCACCCCGAGAAGTCGGTGCCGTCGTACGCGACGACGACGCGCAGCACGCGCCCCGTGTGCGGGGCACGGAACACGCGCGGCCCTTCGTCCGGGGCGCGGTCCGTCGGGGCCGCCTCGCCCGCTTCGTCGCGCGCGCCGCTCAAAATTCGAGCAGGAGGCC
>DATAZS010000446.1:0-4153 GCA_036271915.1 Polyangia bacterium | reverse complement strand
GGCGGCGATCGAGCGCTCTATCTACGAGATCATCGGCAAGGAGTTCCGCTCGAGCAACGTCTCGCTCATCGAGCTGCGCTTCAACCCGATGAAGCGCAACCTCGACGGCGAGCGCGACCTCGACCACATCATCCACGCGGCGTTGCGCGGCATGGATCGCGCGTGCCTCGAGTACGACGTGCGCGCGGGCTTGATCTTCTGTCTGGCGCGCGAGTTCCCGCTCGCGCTCAACGAGATCATCCTCAAGAAGGCCGTGAAGTACCGCGCGCGCGGTGTCGTCGGCATCGACCTGGCGGGGCCCGAGATGCACACGCTCGAGCTGTCGGCCGACGTCGAGGGCTATCGCGATCTGTTCGCGCGCGCGCGCGCCGCGGGCCTGGGCACGACCGTTCACACGGGCGAGACGCCGTACACGGCCGTGCCGGGCGTGCTCGCCGTAATGGAGAAGTTGCAGCCGTCGCGCATAGGTCACGGCGTCGCCGCCGCCGCGAGCGAAGAGGCCGTGCGCAAGCTCGCCGAGGCGGGCACCGTGCTCGAGATCTGCCCGAGCTCGAACCTGCGCACGCGCGCCGTGGCCGATCTCGCGGCGCTGGGCGCGGCGCTGCGCACCTTCGAGGCGGCGGGCGTCAAATACACGATCAACACCGACGGGCCGTACTTGTTGAACACGCACCTGCGGCTCGAGTACCAGATGCTGCTCGACGCCGGGATCCTCACCGAGTCGCAGGTCGCGCGCGTCAACACGATCGCGCGCGCCGCCTCGTTCATCAAATAGAGACGGGGACCTCGAAGGATCCCCGTCGCGTCGTGCACGGAGGCCGCCGCGTTAGGGGTGCGGGGCCGAGCAGTCGATCGCGGTCACGAGGGTGGCCGGCACCGTCGCGCCGCCGCGGCTGACCTTCAAGTGCTCGCTGCCCGCGCCGCAGGTCGCGTCGGCGACCAAGGTCCAGCACGGCGTCGCGCCGTTCGCGACGTCACAGCTCGGCACGCGCGCCGCCGCGATCGTACCGTCGTCCGCGACCGAGCGATCGACGACGGTGCAGCCGGGGCCTGACGGATCGGGCGTGGGCACGCAAGGTGCGGCCATGGGCCGCGAGAGCTGCGTCGAGATCTTCTGCAGCACGGGCCCCATCGTGTCGTCGCAGATGCTCGCGAGGAGTCCGTGGCCGCCGAACGCGTTCACGGCCTGCGCGATGCGCACCGACGGATCGGCGTACGTGCCGTCGGCGTCCTGGCACGAGTGCTCGATGATGGGCCATTGTGAGGCGTCCTGGAGCGTCGGGGCCGTGAGGCCGACCACGTAAGGGGTCGCCGGGCCCGTGACGGCGGCCAGGAACACGCGCGCCGGATCGCCCTTGAGGCCCTTGAGGAACGTCACGAAGTCGGCGACGGGATCGAGCGGGCCCTTCTCGTTCGAGACGCAGCCCGAGAGCGTGACCTCGCCGTCCGGTTGGCGCGGCGGGGCTTGGAGCTTGCCGTCGTAGAGACACAGGTGGCCGTACTCGTTGCAGCGATAGGACTGCAGCGGCCCGAACGGATCGCTTACGAGCTGCGAGGTCTGGTCGAACAACGTCGTATTATGCGGCGCCGAGCAGTCGTCCTCGTTCGTGATGAGGACGACGGCGAGGAACGCGTCGGCGCGAAGGAAGCCGACGTTCGTCATGGGTGCCGTCGCCGGGTCGAGCGCCGTGCGCACGGAGGCAAGCTGGTGCTCGAAGCCGCAGCCATTTTCGCCGAGCAGCGCGATGCACGAGAACACGTCGGGCAGCGCCTGCGCGCCGAAGTTCGTGTCGAGCTGGCCCGTCGTGGGATCGGTCTTCACGGCGATGTAGTTGTCGCTGAGACCTGTCTGCATGCACCCGCCGACGGGCGCCGATTGGAGCATTCCGCGGTCGCCACCAACGGTACATTGCGCGATTCCCTGCTCTTCTCCCGCGCCCAGCGACGACGACACGACGCCGATGTGCAGGTCGGGCGTGCCGCCCGGCAGTTGCTCCAGCACCGTCATGAAGTCGGTGAAGCCCGCGGCGAGCTTCTTCTGCAGCGGCGCCATCGATGACGAGTTGTCGACCATGAACAACAGATCGAGCTTCGGGGTCGACGTCTGCACGAAGGCGGGCCACTCGGCCGTGAGCGCGAACGCCTCGGCGTTCGTGGCCGTCGTGGACACGGCGATGGGGTGCGTGTCGCACGCGGTCCCCAGGGATGCGAGCGCGGCGAGCGAGAGGATCCACGGCGTGCTGGTCATGATTCTCATGAGGGCTCCTTTGCGCGATCTCCGGAGGCGGCGATCGTCAGTGAGCAAGTGCGTGCAGTCCCCGAAAAGCTGGTCATGGAAATGCGATCCACGCCCAGAGAGTCTGTAGCAAAGAGGGCCCGCCGATCGTGCCGAGCGAGCGCTCGTTCGCGACGATCTCGATCGAGGGCTGCGCGACGATCGCGGTTACCTCGACGGTGACGCCGAGCGAATGCCACACGCGGCCGCTCGCGCCTGCGCTGAGCGAGATGACGGGCGTCCAGACGGATTGGGGCGTCACGAGGTGCAGCACGGTCGGCGGGCCCGTCGTGCCGCGATCATCGTAGGTCGCCGCGAGATGATGAAGGCCCGCCATGAAGGCGGCGTGCACGTTGACGCGGCGACGCCTCGTCTCGAGACGGATGCCGAGCACGGCCAGCTCCTCGCGCGTGTGGGCGCTCCCGCCCGGCGTCGGCGGGCGGTCCGTGAAGAAAGGACCGGCGAAGGCCGCCACGAGCGAGGCGTAGGGAAGGACGGCGACCGAGGCGCCCACCGTCGGGCCGCGCGCGCGCGCTGCGGCGTAAGGGCGCGCTTCGAGCAGGCTCGCGCCCGCGGCGAGGTGCCAGAGGCGCGGCGTGGGCGGCGGGGCTTCGACGACGTCGGGCTCGAGCGGAGGCGGCGGCGGGGCGGCGGGCGCCGGGCGGACCTCGAGCCGCAGCGCGCGCAGCAGCTCGACGGCGCGCACGGCGAGCACGCTCGGATCGTCGCCGCCTTCGTCGGCGCTGACGTGAACGCGCCGACGTGCGGGCGCCTGCGCGGGCGCTTCGTCATTCGCGTCGTCGTTCGCTCCGTCTTCATGGTCGCGCGCCGCGACGACGGCGATCGTCACGACGCCGTCTTCCCGCACGAACGCGACCTGGGTCGTCGTATCGTCCGCGGCGTCGACGAGATCGCTCGTCAGGCCGCTCGCGCCGAGCTCCTGGCGCAGCCGCGCCGCGGCCTCGACGAGCACGTGATCGTTCCCTGGCGGACGGATCACGGCGACGTCGCCGGACGCACCGCGCGCGGCCGTGGCGATGAGGCAGACGACGAGCGTCGTCGCGACGCGGAGCAGACGGACGCTCACCGCATGCCGAGGATCGCCCGGGCCTGGATCAGATACGTTCCGTCGGGGAAACGTTCGAGGTAGGCGCGCGCGATGGGCGCGGCCGCGGCGCGGCCCGATAGGCGCTCGACGGCGATCATCTCGCGGCCCACGGCCTCGGCGGCGTACGGGCCGCGCGGCGCTTCGCTCTGATAGCGGCGGTACCAATCGAGCGCGGCGCGCGCATTGCCGCCGTCGTCAGCCATGCGGCCGAGCTGGAACGCGGCCGCGCGCGCGCCGCCCGTGTCGGGAAATCGTCGGCGCAGCTCGACGAGGGCGCGCGTCGACAGATCGCGCGCGCCCGAGTAGCGAGCGGCGTCGGCGAGCGCGCCGAGCGCCTGCGCGTCGACGGCGCCGATGACCTCGTCGAAGACGGCGGCGCGCGCCTCGGCGAGCACGGCGGCGGATTCGCCGCTCGCGACACGAGCCGCCCACGTCGACGGACCGACGGCGGGCGCGCGCGCCTTGGTCGCGGCGGCGTGTCCGGGGCGGGCCGCGAGCGCGACGTGAACGGGCGGGGCGGCCGTCGTCGTCGACTTCGTCGTAGGCGTCGTCTTGGGCGGCGCCGCCGTGGGCGCTGGCGCGACGGGACCTGGTTCGCGCGGGCGCGCCTCACGCGCAGGTTCAGGGGCGGCATCGGCTGTGTCGAGGCCGCCGGACTCGAGGCGGACCTGACCCGTCGACAGGCGCGCGACGAGGCGCTGGCCGGCGACGAGCACGACGGGCGCGGCGAGGTTCGGACCCGTGACGCGCACCGAGCCCTGGCGCAGCCC
>DATAZS010000445.1:0-2333 GCA_036271915.1 Polyangia bacterium | reverse complement strand
GAGCAGCGCCTTTCCGCGCGACGCGTCACCGTCAAGCGTCGCGCGGCAGATCACCTCTGCTCCCATGGGCGTCGCTCGAGCCGGTTAGCCGATCGAGAAAGGCGCGCGAATGACCGTCGACGTCGCGCCTTCTTTGGGCTTCGCCGCGCGCGTGCGCCTGGCCTCGCGCGGACGGGCCGTGCTCACGACCTCGGCCGCGGCCTTCTGGCGGCGCTTGTCGGCGTACATCTCTTCGTCGGCGTGCGCGATCAGATCGGCCGTCGTCGCGCCTGCATTGGGCCACGTCGCCGTGCCCAGGCTCATGCCGAGCGGAATCTGACGGCTGCGATTCGCGACGACGAGCTGGTCGCGCAGACGCGCGACGAGCCGGGTCGAGTCCTCGCTCGAGATGTCGGGCAGCAACACGGCGAACTCGTCGCCGCCCGTGCGACAGGGGACATCGTGCGTGCGCAGGTGCGTCGAGAGGAACTCTCCCGCCCACTTGAGCAACGCGTCTCCGACCGGGTGGCCGTGATCATCGTTGATCGCTTTGAAGTCGTTGATGTCGACGACGAGCACCGAGAAGTGCCGGTCCGCCCCGGCGCGCTGCGAGCGGCTCTGCTCTTCGTTGAGGCGCTCTTCGAAATAGCGGCGGTTCCACAGGCCCGTGAGCGGGTCGCGGTACGCCATCGAGCGGAACACCTGCAGCCGCGCGACCTCGCGGCGGAGCAAGGCATTTTGCCGAGACAGATGTAGAACCTGAGTGCTCAGATCCTCAGTAGGTCTTTGTCTCACAACACTCTTCCGCTGCATCGCCACCAGCATCACCTCTGGAGATAAGCAACTCCAATGCCTCATCCCGCTTCGCGTTAGAAGTGCGAAAACTCTAGCACCACGCGATCTTGCGGCGACAATAAAATGTCGCGCCGCCGGTTGTTTGACGCTCTTGGTTGGCGCAGCGTGCGTAGCAGGGCCGCATACATCGCGGCCTTCAACCCACCAAGGAACACCTCGCGTAACGTTGGCGCTCGTGCAACGTAGCTGGTTCAGCGTTGCCGTCCGCTTGGCCGTTCAACGCAGCGAGCGGCCCCAACGTCCCAAGATCCACGCCGTCGCGTTGTCGCGCCGCGAGTAGATGGCGAGGCCGTCGTTGTCGAGGCGGCCCGCGGGCGAGAGTTGCCAGAAGATTCCGAGCTGGCCGCCCGCGCGCGCGAACAGGTTTCGCAGCCAGGCGTCGTAGTTCTGCGCGCGCTCGGCGTCGGGCGCCGGGAAGCCGCACTCGCCGAGGTAGGCGACCTTGCCCGTGATGGTCGCGATCGCCTGGTGGCGCTCGATCCAGATCTCGGCGTCGCGCGCCGTCGTGAAGCCGTAGTTGCGTGGGTAAAAGTGGTAGCTCAGCATGTCGAGCGCGTCGACGTGCGACAGCTTCGAGTAGCTCGCGCCCTCGTCGCCGCGCACGGCGTACATGTTCGACAGGCCCGCGTAGTACGACGGATCGTCGTCGAACCCGTCGCCCCCGTCGGAGATGAGCTGGTGGGGCGCGAGCTGCTTGAGGAACGTCGCGAGCTCGCTCACGGTGTCGACGAGCGCCGTCGTGCCGCGGCAGCCCTGGCAGCGCAGCTCGTTCCCGATCTCCCACGCGAGGATCGCGGGCTCGTCTTTGTAGGCGACGCCCGTGAACGTGTTGACGCGGTTGACGAGCATGTACACGTAGTCCTTCCACCACTGCTTCATCTGCGCGTTCGTGAAGAAGTCGTCGTGCGTGTACGTGCCGCCGAAGGCCGCCTCGGCCCACGCCGCGTACGCAGGCAGGCCGCCGTACTCGCTCCAATTGTTGACGAGGGGGATGACGAGCCTGATGCCGCGGCGCTTGGCCTCCCACACGGCCTGGTCGAGGCCGCGCAGGCCCTCTTCACGAAACCCTTCGTCGGGGCTCCAGCGGATCGACGACGCGTCCTTCGGGGCGTCATTGAAACCCCAGATGCGCGCCACGGGCAGCGACAGGCACACGAGATCATCGAGCACCTCGCCCACGGCGCGCAGCGCGTCCTTGTCCTGATCTTGCTGCGCGTAAGACAGCAGCTGCTGAAGGTAGTAGAGGTTCGTGCCCGTCGCGCGGTAGGCCGCGAAGCCGTCGAAGAGCAGCGCGCCGTCCTCACGGCCCACGAAGCCCGAGATCGGCGGCAGCGGCGCGCAGCCGGTCTCGGCGAGCTCGCTCACGTGATCGGCCGAGGGCGCGGGCACCGTGGGCGCGGAAGGCGCGGCGTCGCACGCCGCGAACAGACCGAGCGCGAGGCCGGCGCAGAGCTCGACGACGCGCGCGGCGGCCGGGCGCACGCGGCTCACGCGGTCGG
>DATAZS010000444.1:0-3432 GCA_036271915.1 Polyangia bacterium | reverse complement strand
GCGGGCAACGTCGCGACGAGATCGCGGCCGTAAGGTTTTTGCAGCAGGCGCCCGTCGAGCATCGCGACGATGCCGAAGTCGCCGTGGCCGCGGATGAGGCGGCCGAACCCTTGCTTGAGCGCGAGCGCCGCGCGCGGAATTTGAAACGCGCTGAACGGCTCGCCGCCGCTCTCGCGCAGGTGATCGATGCGCGCCGCCGTGAGCGGATCGTCGGGCACGTCGAAGGGGATCTTGTCGATGACGACGAGCGACAGCGCCTCGCCGGGGACGTCGACGCCTTCCCAGAAGCTCTGCGTCGCCAACAAAACAGAGCCGATCTTCTCGCGCAGCTCGGCGAGCAGGAGGTGGCGCGGCTTTTCGCCCTGCACGAGCAGGCGCAGCTTCGTGCGCGCGCGCAGGTACGCCTCGGCGACGCGCAGGTTGCGGAAGCTCGTGAAGAGCAGCAGCGCGCGCCCGCTCGTGATCTCGGCGAGCTCGGCCATGCGCTTCGCCGCGGCGAGCGCGAAGCCGTCGCGGCGCGGGTCGGGCAGATCGGTCGCGACGTAGAGCAGTGCCTGGCGCGCGTAACGGAACGGCGACGGGTAGGTCGCCTCGGCGGCGGCGTCGCCGAGGCCGATGCGCTCGCGGATGAACGAGAACGAGCTCGCGACGGTGAGCGTCGCCGACGTGAAGATGATGGGGCCGGGGCACGCGTCGAAGGCGCGCGCGAGCGCGGGGCCGACGTGAATGGGCGACGCGTGCAGGCTCACCGTGCGCGGCGTCGCCGAGATCCAGCTGACGCTGCCCTTGCCGCGGCTGCCGACGAGGAGGCCGAGGTCGCCGCGCAGCGCCGTCGCGCGGCGGCCGAGGGCCGCGAGCTCGGCGGGATGATCGGACTCGCGCACGGCGTCGCTGTCGCCGCCGAGCCACGCCGCGATCTCCTCGAGCACGCCGTCGAGCTCGTGGTAGCGCGCGAGCGCGGGGCCCGACCACAGGTTCTCGGGCAGTGGCACGCGCACCTCGTCGCGGCCGGGCGGCGGCGCGGGCAGGCGGTCGCGCAGCGCATCGGCGAGCGCGGCGCCCACGCCGCTGAGGCGCCCCGCCGCCGACTGCGCGCGCGCGGCGTTCACCTCGGCCGCGCGCGAGAGATCACGCGCGAGCGCGAACAGCCGCTGCGTCGACACGTGCAGGCCGAAGAACTCCGTGGCGACGTCCTCGATCTGGTGGGCCTCGTCGAAGATCACGACCTCGTGGGGCGGCAGCACCTGCGCCTCGGGCCACTGGCTGCGCAGCGCGAGGTCGGCGAAATAAAGGTGGTGGTTGACGATGACGAGCTGCGCGTCGGCGGCGCGGCGGCGCATCTGCGTCACGAAGCACTTCTCGAAGAACGTGCAGCGCGCGCCGATGCGCGTCTCGGGCGTCGCCTGCACGTCGCGCCAGAGCGGGGCGTCGTCGGGCAGGTCCGCGAGGTCGGCGCGATCGCCGCTCGTCGTCTCGCTGACCCACGACAGCACGCGATCGAGCTCGGGCGTCGGCAGCAGCGACCGCTGCCGATCGCGCTCGCCGAGCCTGCGCAGGCACACGTAGTTCTGCAGGCCCTTCATGACGGCCCACGTGAGGGGACGGCCGAGCGCACCCGTCGGATCGAGGATCGCGCGCAGGCGCGGGATGTCGACGGTCGCGATCTGATCCTGCAGCGTCTTCGTGCCCGTGCTCACGACGACCTTGCGGCCCGACAGCAGCGCGGGGATGAGGTACGCGAGCGTCTTGCCCGTTCCCGTGCCCGCCTCGACGAGCAGGCGCTCGTCGCCCTCGATCGCCTTCGCGATGCGCTCGGCCATCGCGAGCTGCCCGGGGCGCGATTCGTACCCTGGAAATGCCGCGGCGCAGAGCCCGCCGGGGCCCAGGACGTGCCGCAGCGCCGCGTTCATTTCTTGCGGCTCGCCTTTTCGTCGATGCCCGACACGCCGAAGCGCCGCCCGAGCTCATTGAACACGCGCTCGACGGGCACGCCCGCGGCTTCGAGGCCGACGAGCATGTGGAACAGCAGATCGGCGGCCTCGTGGGCGGTGTGCGTCGCGTCGCCCTGGGGCAGGGCTTCGACGAGCTCGCCGGCCTCTTCGGAGATCTTCTCGTTGATCTTGGCGAAGCCCTTGTCGAGCAGCGACACGACGTACGACCTCTCGGGGCGCTCTTTGCGGCGCTGCGCGATGACCTCGGCGACGCGCGTCACGATCACGGCGGGCGGGTCGGGCGGGCCGTCGTCGACGACGAGCGAGTCGTGCTCACCCGCGCGGAAGAAGCACGAGGTCGCGCCCGTGTGGCACGACGGCCCCTCGGGATCGACGGTGTACAGGACGACGTCGCCGTCGCAGTCGACGCGCAGCGCGCGCACGGCGAGCGTGTTCCCCGACTCCTCGCCCTTCATCCACAGCTTGCCGCGCGAGCGGCTCCAGAAGTGCGCCTTCCTCGTCGCGAGCGTCTTCTCGAGCGCCTCGCGGTTCGCCCACGCGAACATGCGCACCTGGCCCGTCGCCGCCTCCTGCGCGATGACGGGCACGAGGCCGCCGCCGTCGAAGGTCACGGCTGCGAGCAGCGTTTGAGCTTCAGTGGCCATGAAACTCATCTCTGACCGCGACGCCGCGCGCGCGCAAGTATTCGTGCGCCTGCCCGACGGTGAACTCGCCGAAGTGGAAGATCGACGCCGCGAGCACGGCCTCGGCGTGGCCCTCGGCGATGCCCTCGAAGAGGTGCGCGAGCGTGCCGACGCCGCCCGACGCGATCACGGGCACGGGCCCGCGATCGGCGACGGCGCGCGTGAGCGCGAGATCGAACCCGTCGCGCGTGCCGTCGCGATCCATGCTCGTGAGCAAAATCTCGCCCGCGCCCGCGGCCGCCATGCGCTCGCACCACGCGAGCGCGTCGAGGCCCGTCGGCCTGCGGCCGCCGTGCGTGAAGACCTCCCAGCGCGGGGCCTCGGGCGGCGCCGCCGGATCGCGGCGGGCGTCGACGGCGACGACGATGGCCTGGTTGCCGAAGGCGTCGGCGGCGCGGCGCACGAGCTCGGGATCGGCGACGGCGGCCGTGTTGATGCCCACCTTGTCGGCGCCCGCGAGCAGCAGCTGTCTCACGTCGTCGACGGCGCGCACGCCGCCGCCCACGGTGAGCGGCAAGAACACGCGCTCGGCCGTCGCGCGCACGACGTCGAGCGTCGTCGCCTTGCCCTCGGCGGACGCCGAGATGTCGAGGAAGCAGATCTCGTCGGCGCCCTGCGCGTCGTAGGCGGCGGCGACGGCGACGGGATCACCCGCGTCGCGCAGCTCCTTGAACCGCACGCCCTTCTTGACGCGCCCGTCGGCGACGTCGAGGCAGGGGATGACGCGCTTGCAGAGCATCGCTAGATCGCGCGCTCTTTGACCCGCTTGAGCGCGTCCTCGACGGTGAACACGCCCT
>DATAZS010000443.1:0-5838 GCA_036271915.1 Polyangia bacterium | reverse complement strand
GCGTTGTACTTGCTCTCGCCGAAGACGTCCGTCGTCTTGAGCGTGACGCCGAGCGCGGCGTACAGCGCAGTGAAGTGCTCGACCGACACGTCGATGAGGCGCTGCCAGTGCGCGAGCGTCTCGGCGTCGCCCGACTGCAGCAGCACGACGCGGCCGCGCGCGCGATCGGCGAAGGCCGGATCGGCGTCGAACTTCGCGCGCGCCGCGCGGTAGAACGCGCCGAGCTCTCGCACGCCCGCCTCGGCGCCCGCGGCGCGCTCGTCGAGCAGGTGCTCGATGAGCATGCCGAACGGAGTGCCCCAGTCGCCGACGTGGTTGCGGCGGACGACCGTGTGTCCCTGCCACTCGAGCAGGCGCGCGAGCGAGTCGCCGATGATCGTGCTGCGCAGGTGGCCGACGTGCATCTCCTTCGCGACGTTCGGCCCCGAGTAGTCGATGACGACGGTCTCGGACGCGGCGACGCGCGCGACGCCGAGGCGCGCGTCGGCGCCCATGCGCGCGAGCAGGCCCGAAAGATAATCGGCGCGCAGCGTGAGGTTCAGGAAGCCGGGCCCCGAGACCTCGACCTTCGCGATGACGTCGTCGGGCGCGAGCTGCGCGGCGATGGCCGTCGCGACCTCGCGTGGGTTCTTCTTGAGCTTGCGCGCGAGCGCGAGCGCGAGGTCGGCCTGGTAGTCGGCGTGCTGCGAACGGTGGAGCGCGGCGTCGGCGCCCGCGGCGTCGTCGCCGAGCGCGGCGCGCGCCGCGGCGTCGATGCGGTCACGCAATGGCAGGAACGGATCGCAGGGATCGAGCGATGACATGAGCGGTCCGTACACTACACGACGCAGCCACGAGGAGACGATGCGCGGGATCAATGACTCGACCAATGACTTGACGGCGCACGCGGTATGTACCACGATATGTATCATGGAGACGAAGCGCGCCAAGCTCTTCATGACGGGGCGAAGCCAGGCCGTTCGTCTTCCCAAAGAGTTCCGGTTCGCGGGAGAGACCGTTCTCGTGCGCCGCGAGGGTCGGGCCGTCATCCTCGAGCCCGACGGGTGGCCCGAGGGATGGGTCGAGTCCTTCGCTGGCATCTCCCCGGACTTCGAGCGGCCCGCGCAGGGCGCGACCGACGAGCGAGATGGCCTGCCGTGAGCTTCCTGCTCGACACGAACATCTGTATCTATGCGCTCAAGCAGCACCCCGGAGTCCTCGCGCGGTTGCTCTCGCACGCCCGCGTCGACGTCTCGCTGAGCGTCGTCACGGAGGCCGAGCTCCGCGCGGGCGCCGCGAATAGCGCGTCGCCGACGCGGACGCTGCGCCTGCTCGAGTCGTTCCTCGGGCCCATGACGGTGCTCGAGCTCTCATCCGCCGACGCCGTCGCCTTTGCGCACGTGCGAGCCAAGCTGGAACGCGCAGGGACGCCGATCGGCCCGCTCGACACGCTCATCGCGGCGCACGCCGTCTCGCGCGGGCTCACGCTCGTCACGAACAACGAGCGCGAGTTCAAGCGCGTCACGGGGCTCAAGCTCGAGAACTGGTCGAGCTGAGGTTCAGCGCCGCGTGACCGGCACGGCGGCGCGGATCGTCTGCGCGACGACGCAGTAGCGCTCGGTGAGCTGCGTATGCGGCGTGTCGCTTGACTCCGACCCGGTGGTGTATCGAGAGTACCGTTATGTCGACGAGCATGGCGACGGCGGTGAACTACACGTACAACGGCAGGTACGACGACAGGGCGTTCGAGCGAGAGTACAAGACGGCGTTCGCGGGGGTCCAGAAGTACAACGAGCCGTCGCTGCCCGATCTGTTGTTCGTGCTCGGGAAGATTGGCACGGACACGCGCATCATGGACGTCCGATGGGCGGCGTACATCCTCGGCACAATGTTCATCGAGAGCAGTCACACGGCGAAGGTCCAAAAGCTGATCGCCGACAAGCACGGCAAGGTCAAGACGTAGACGCTGAAGGTCTGGCGCAACTATCAAGCGATCGACGAGGTCGGCCACGGGAAAGGCCGTCCTTATGAAAGGCCCGTCAAAGTGAAACGCCTCCCGGACGGCAGCGCGCGCGTCACCGAGTGGGACGGCGACCAGTGGAGGATCTTGGCCAACTCGGGGAACGCTATGCCGATAGGCGCCCCACAGTACGGCGCCCCACAGCACGGCGCTGACCCGAGCATGCGCTCCGCCCCGGTATACGAAAACGACGATGGCGACCCGCAGCTCTACTTCGGGCGGGGCTACGTTCAGATCACCTGGTGGATGAACTACGCCGCCGCAGGCGTCGCGCTCGGCCAGGGCCTCGCGTTCCTCTATGAGCTGAGAAGGTCAAGGCCCCTGACACGGCGTACGCGATCGCGGCGACCGGGATGTGCGAGGGCAAGATCTTCACGGGCGGTCGCAAGCTCGCCGACTACTTCATAGGCGGGTACACGAACTACGTGGGGGCCCGCGACATGGTGAACCCTCGCGCCCCGCACGCGAACAAGGTCGAGGTGGCCAAGATCGCCGAGCGCTTCGAGACGGTGCTGTTCGCCTCGCAGCTCAGCGCGGCTCCGGCCCTCCAGGCGGCGCGCTGACCCATGCTCGCGCTGGTCGGTCTCGCGTGGGCGGTTCTGTCCACCTCCGTCGCGCCCACCCCCGCGCGCGGTCCGGCGGCGCCGCCCGCCGCCATCGCCGGCACGTGGGAGGTCGAACGCGTTGAGGGGGACGCGCAGGACTCTTCGCGTTGGCGGTTCCCGCAGAACGACCCGCGATTCGTGGGCCGCGCGCTCGTGGTCGGCCCGGGGCGTGTTGAACTGGAGGGCGACAAGGAGCTTACGTGTCAGCAGGACGCGTGGCCCACGCGGCGGTCGACCTGGGCGCGTCTCTTCGCCAAAGGATTCCCCCGGGTGCGCCCAGGCATGAATCCGAACCCCACACCGGAGGACTTCGACGTCGTGCTCCCGAAGACGGCGAAGAAAAGCGCCGCCGTGGTGGCAGAGGTGCTCTGTCAGGGCCCTTATGCGGCCAAGTTCCCTCTCAACCATTGGGCCGCCGTAGCTCCTTCGGGCGAGCTGCTCGTCCATCACGACACCCAGGTGCTGCTGGTGCTGCGCCGCCGCGCGGTCGATGAGAAGCCGGTGGCGTCATTCGACTGCGCGAAGGCGGCGACGCCGACCGAGAAGACGATATGTGGGCGCGCCGACCTCGCGTCGTGGGACCGCAGCGTCGCGCTCGCCGTCAGCCTCGCCAAGTCGCGCGAGGATGCGCACGGCGCCGAGATTGACACGGCACAGGCCGCATGGGGGAAGCAGCGCAGCGCGTGCGGCGCCGACGCCAACTGCATCGAGAAACTTCAGGTCGCGCGCGTCTACGAGCTGGTCGGCGAGTGATCATGGTCGGAAACACACGGAACTGAAACGAGGCCACGCCGCGTTAGCCCGCTATCGACGTTGCTCGGGACCATGAGACCTCCCCTAGGTCAGTGGGCTAGGTATCATTGGGCCTCCGTGGGGCCATGAAGCTCGCCTTCAACGGTGCCTGTCGCGCGCGAAGCTCGTCGCCTGTCACCGGAACGCCTCCTGCAACTCGTCGAGCGCCTTGTTCCCGGGGCAGAGCTTCTCGAACGGCACCTGGTTGAGCGGCTGCTCGACCGTGCCCGCGATCTCGTGCATCTCGGCCGCCGTCTCGTCGACGAACAGCAGGCCCGTCGGGACCTTGCCGCTCTTCTGGTGCTCCATGAGGTACGCCATGGCCTTGTCGCGCGAGCGCGGATCGTAGCCCTCGGCGACGCGCGTGAAGCGCACGACGCTGCCGTCGTGCATCGTGACCGTCGTCTCGCCGAAGGCCGTGACCTCAGCCGTGATCTCCTCGGCGTGCGGCACGAAGTCGGCGTGCACGATCTCGACGTCGCGTTCGCGCGTGTACTTGTAGCTCTTCGTCGAGCCCTCGTGATCGTTGAAGGTCACGCACGGCGAGATGACGTCGATGAGCGCGAAGCCCTTGTGGCGCAGGCCGGCCTTGATCAACGGAACGAGCTGCTTCTTGTCGCCCGAGAAGCTGCGCGCCACGAACGTCGCGCCGAGGCTCAAGGCGAGGATCGCCGGATCGATGGGGCTGTAGGCGTTGGCCTCGCCCTTCTTGCTCTTCGTTCCGACGTCGGCGCTCGCCGAGAACTGTCCCTTCGTGAGGCCGTACACGCCGTTGTTCTCGATGACGTACAGCATGTTGAGGTTGCGGCGGATGGCGTGCGACAGCTGGCCGAGGCCGATCGACAGCGAGTCGCCGTCGCCCGAGATGCCGATGTACGACAGGCCGCGGTTGGCGGCGTTCGCGCCTGTCGCAATAGACGGCATACGGCCGTGGGCGGAGTTGAACCCGTGCGCGGCGTTCACGAAGTACGTCGGCGTCTTCGACGAGCAGCCGATGCCGCTGAGCTTGACGACCTCGTGCGGAACCGTGTCGAGCTCGTGGAAGGCCGAGATGATCGCGGCCGTGACCGAGTCGTGCCCGCAGCCCGCGCACAGCGTGGACATCGTGCCCTCGTAGTCGCGGATCGTGAGGCCGAGCTTGTTCTTCGGCAGGTTGGGGTGAATGACGCGCGGCTTCGGGATGAACGTCATAGGGCCTCTCCCATTTGCTGCTGAAGCTGGCTCTTGATGCCGGCGACGACGTGCTGGGCCGACAGCGGGAAGCCGCCGTAACGCAGCACCGAGCGCATGCGCGCCTTGTCGATGCCGGTCTCGTTGATGAGCAGCGTGCGCAGCTGCGCGTCGCGGTTCTGCTCGACGACGTAGATCGTGTCGTGCGCGCGCAGGAACTCCTCGACGGTGCCGCCGAAGGGGAAGCCCTTGATGCGCATGAAGTTCGCCTTGATGCCCTCGCGCGCGAGCAACTCGATGCCCTCGCGCACGGCCTGGTCACAGCCGCCCACGGTGACGATACCGATCGTCGAGCCAGGCTGCGTGCGGATGTCGGGCGGCGGCACGTGCTTCGCCGCGCTCTTGTGCTTGTGCGTGAGCCGGTCGACGACCTCTTGGTACTCGTCGGGGATCTCGGTGTACTTGCCGAACTTGTTGTGGCCCGAGCCGCGCGTGAAGTATGCGCCCTTCGGGTGCACGCCCGGCAGCGTCCGCGACGTCACGCCTTCGGCGTCGGAGTCCGAGTAGCGCTGGAACTTCTCCATGGCCGTGAGCTCGGCGGCCGTGAGCACGCGGCCCTTGTCGGGCTTGTACGTGTCGTCCCACTTGAGGCGCGGGCACATCCAGTCATTCATGCCGATGTCGAGATCGGTGAGGACGAACACGGGCGTCTGGAACCGGTCGGCGAGATCGAACGCCTTGGGCGCCATGTAGAAGCACTCCTCGGGGTTCGCGGGGAACAGCAGGATGTGCTTCGTGTCGCCGTGCGACGCGTACGCGCACGTGAGGATGTCGCCCTGTTGCGTGCGCGTCGGCATGCCCGTCGACGGGCCCGTGCGCTGCACGTCGACGATGACGGCGGGGATCTCGGCGTAGTACGCGAGGCCGATGAGCTCGCCCATGAGCGAGATGCCGGGGCCCGACGTCGACGTGAACGAGCGCGCGCCGCTCCAGTTCGCGCCCAGCACCATGCCGATCGCCGACAGCTCGTCCTCGGCCTGGATGATCGCGAAGTTGTTCTTCCCCGTGTCGGGATCCTTGCGGTGCGCGGCGCAGAAGCCGCGGAACGCGTCCATGAGCGACGTCGACGGCGTGATGGGGTACCACGCGGCGACGGTCGCGCCCGCGAACACGCACCCGAGCGCGAGCGCCGTGTTGCCGTCGATGAGGATCGAGTCTTTGGTCGCGTCCATCGTCTTGAGACGGAACGGCAGCGGGCATGCGAACTGCTGC